>CAJXAT010000037.1 GCA_913050055.1 uncultured Flammeovirgaceae bacterium
CATTGGGCAGATTTTCTTAATTTAAAAATGGAAAAGCAGTATTTTGTTCTTAGGAGTTGATCGAATATTTACGGTATCCTTTAAATTTGTAAAAAATTATTGAATTTAATGTCATATCATCAAAACGAAGTCCCGAGTCTCCTATCCGATCCTCAACGCCCAAAAAAAAATAATAAGATTCTCAAAATTGGAATGACTTTAGCCATAATGGCCATTGCATTACTTACTTATTTTATTCAACAGGAACAGCAACAAAATCTGCTGAAAGAAGAAGCTTTAACCGCCGCATTTTTACAACTGGACTCTCTCTCCAATGAGCTAGATAAACGTATATTAACCATTTCGAAACTGGGTGGTGAGATAGATACATTGTTAGGCATCAAGCAAAAACTTGAGGAAGAAAAAAAGTATTTTCTAAATAGAGACCAACGACAAAAAATAACTCTGAGTACCCTCAGTGATAAAGTGGAAGGCTACCGCCAGTTGCTGCTGATCAAAGATGAAGAAATCAATCAATTGACGCAGATAAATGAGCAGCTCACGACCGAAAATATCGAATTAAAAAATGAAACACAGGCGCTCAATCAGTCAATCAATGATATAAAGCTCGAAAAAAAAGATCTCAATAAAAAGGTACAATTGCTCTCAAAGCTTAAAATCGAAGATTTTATCATTGCTGCAATCGATGTGAAGGGTAAGGAACGCTCAGACAGTTTTAGAAAAAAGCACATTAACCAGCTCCAAATTACTTTTGTACTGTCAGAAAATGAAGTCGCACCCATCGAGGGTAAAAAGCTATGGATCCGTGTGGTCGCTCCGGACAACAATGTGTATTATAATGTGAATATGGGTTCGGGTTCCTTTACCTTTTTAGGTAGGGAGTTATTCTATACCGCTCAAAAAGAAATTCTTTATGACCGTTCCCAGCAAAAAGTCGTAGTTTATTACGAAAAAGGTACGCCTTACTTGATTGGACCACATACCGTAGAAGTTTATACGGACGACTATCTCGTTGGATCAGGAAGTTTTATTGTGAAAAGCTAGTCTAAAGGATTGATTTTTAATCAACATTAGCTATTTTTGCACCCTTAAAATTAAATTTTATAAATTTCAATATGAAAAAGAATTACGAAACAGTATTCATTTTAACTCCCGTTTTGTCTGACGATCAGATGAAGGATGCTGTTCTTAAATTCATAAAAGTAATTACTGATAATAAAGGCGAAGTCATCAATGAAGAGCATTGGGGATTGAAAAAATTAGCCTATTCCATCGAGCATAAAAATACTGGATTTTATCATTTACTTGAATTTAAGGCAGATCCATCATTGGTTTCAAAACTAGAAATTGAACTCAGAAGAGACGAAAAAGTTATGCGATTTTTAACCGTAGCAATAGATAAGCATGCGCTTATTTACAACGAAAGAAGACGTAAAGGTGCTTTTAATAAGAAAGAAAATAAAGAGGAGGCTGCAAAAAAATGACATTACAAAACGAACCAATAAATAACGATCAAGTACTTAAGAAGTACTGTAGATTTAAGAAAAGTGGAATCAAGTACATTGATTACAAAGATGGAAATTTTTTACTGAAGTTTGTAAACGATCAAGGTAAAATTTTGCCTCGCAGACTTACCGGTACTAGTTTGAAGTTTCAACGAAAAGTAGCACAGGCGGTAAAAAGGGCAAGACATATTGCCGTTTTGCCATATGTAGCCGATTCTCTTAAATAAAATAATTATGGATATAATATTAAGAGAAGACATCAAAGGACTGGGTTATAAGAATGACACCGTCAAAGTAAAAGCAGGATACGGAAGGAATTATCTGATTCCCAAAGGAGTGGCTATATTGGCCAGCAAATCCAATAGGAAAATGATTGATGAAAATATTCGTCAAGCCGCCCATAAAGCTGAAAAATCACTAAAAGATGCGCAAGCTATTGCTGATAAAATCGGTGAAATGATTTTAGAAATTAAAACAAAAGCAGGAGAAAGTGGAAAAATTTTCGGCGCAATTACAGCCATTCAAACGGCTGAGGCATTGTCAATTAAAGGCTTTGATATTGATAGAAAGAAAATAACGCTTTCCAAGGATATCAAACATATTGGAGACCATTCGGCAGTAATTGATTTACATAAAAATGTACATCACAAAATCATCGTAAGAGTAGTATCAGAATAATTACAAACTAATTGTATAGATTTATAAAACCTGAAATAATATTTCGGGTTTTTTTTTGTTCTCTAGATAGATTGATTATGAAATTTAAACTTGATTTCGATATTGCAAAGTCTGATGCTCACATCAGCTATGGACAGGCCATTACCTCACTAGGTTCGTGCTTTGCGGATAATATGACACAAAAATTATTAACGCATAAGTTTGATGTTATTGATCACAAATTGGGTGCACTCTACAACCCCTATGCTATCTTTAACTTGACAAAAAAAGCCATTCATAAAACATACCCTACACCTGTTTTAATTGATGGTATGTATATGAGTTTTGATTTACATTCTGAGATTCGAGCAGCCCAACAAATTGAATTTAGCTCCTTATGTAAAAGTAGAATGAATATGCTACATCAAGGTCTAAAAGAAAGTGAATGGCTGATAATCACCCTAGGTACTGCATGGACGCATACCTATCTCAGTTCAAATACCATGATAGCCAACTGCCATAAACTCCCACAAAAATTATTTAAGAAAGAATTACTGTCTGTCGACTTCATCCTTCAAGAGTTCAAAGAGCTACTGGCCGTACTCACTCCATTTAATCCTAAATTAAAAATCTTATTTACTGTAAGCCCTGTGAGGCATACCAAGGATGGACTACACGAAAATACACTTTCCAAGGCTACACTCCATCTGGCCGTACAGGAGATTGTCAAAAAATTTAGCCATTGTCATTATTTCCCTGCCTATGAAATCATGATAGACGAACTTCGCGATTATAGATTTTACAAAACCGATCTAATCCATCCCAATGAATTGGCCATTGACTATATTTGGGAACAACTTACTCAGATATATTTTGATAAGACCACTTTTAAGTTTTATGAGGAATTGAAAGTATTGTTAAAGTCCATTGGGCATAGGCCTCTTAACCCCAATAGTGATCAACATCAAAAATTCATTTTTGAAACGTTGAATAAAACAAGAGCTCTATCAGGTACCATCAATCTTACCACAGAAATTGAGAAGTTAACAAGATTATTAAGATGAAATTATTAATAATAATGCTTTCTTTAGGACTGATCTCTAGTTGTGTCCCATCAAGCAAAACCACCAAAAATAAAATGGAAAACGCTGCTAAATCAAATCGCCTTATCAATGCTTCATCTCCTTATCTCTTGCAGCATGCCAATAACCCTGTAGATTGGTATCCTTGGGGGGAAGAAGCACTCTTAAAAGCCAAAAATGAAGACAAACCCATATTGGTAAGTATAGGCTATTCTTCTTGTCACTGGTGCCACGTAATGGCCCATGAATCCTTTGAAAATGATAGCATTGCTGCGCTTATGAATGTAAACTTTGTAAATATAAAAATTGATCGTGAAGAGCGACCTGATATTGATCAAATATATATGGAGGCAGTACAGGCCATGGGTATCAATGGTGGGTGGCCGCTTAATGTCTTCCTGACACCCGATCAAAAGCCTTTTTATGGAGGTACTTATTTTCCTAGTCAAGGTTGGCGCGAATTGTTAATGAACGTAAAGACCGTTTTTGCTGAAAATAGAAGTAAACTAGAGGAATCCGCTGAGGTATATACGAAGGCTATTAACGCCAATGTTTCGGAAAAATATCAATTATCACCCACAGCGATTACCCAGGAAAAAATAGATTCTGGTTATCAAAAACTCGCCCAATCATTTGACTCGCAATGGGGTGGATTAAAAAAAGCCCCCAAGTTCATCATGCCCTCCCAATGGTCTTTTCTTATAGATCTAGCTTATCTGCATCCTACCTTAAATATACAACCCCACCTGGAGTTCACTCTGAATAAAATAATAGATGGTGGTATTTATGATCAAATTGGAGGGGGATTTTCTCGTTATTCAGTAGATAAATTTTGGCATGTTCCTCACTTCGAGAAAATGCTCTATGACAATGGGCAATTGTTGTCATTGTATGCCCAGGCCTATAAAATGAGCAGTAATGAACGTTATGCCTCCGTTATTGATGAAACCATTCAATGGCTGATTCGAGAGATGTTAGATGACTCTGGTGGCTTTTATGCTGCCCTCGACGCTGACAGTGAAGGGGAAGAAGGTAAGTTCTATGTTTGGACCTATGATGAAATTAAGGAAGTGGCCGGTGAACACACTGCACTTATTGCTGCTTATTATGATATCCAAGAAAAAGGTAATTGGGATTCTACCAATATTCCTCGTATGTTGCGCAGTGAGGATTTTATTGCCACACAATTTGGATTGGAACTTGTGATGCTTCAATCTATCATTACTCAATTTAAGCAACGAGCACTCCTTAAGAGAGCCGAAAGAATCCGACCAGGTCTTGACAATAAAATCATTTCAGGTTGGAATGGATTGACCTTGACAGGAATCTTGGAAGCTTACCAAGCTACAGGCAAAACTACTTATCTCACGCTTGCCAAGAAAAATTATAACTTCATTCTTAAAAATTTATTGAAGGACGGTACCTTGATACATATCTCCAATCTATCAACTCAAGGTTTTGCAGAAGATTATGCTGCCATAATTCAAGCATTGATCAAATATTATGAAACGACTTTTGATGAAGAAGCGCTCCTTATAGCCAATAACTTAACCCTGCAAATGAACGAGCAGTACTATGATCCTCGAGAGAAATTATTTTACTTTACGAGCATCCATGCTGAAAATCTCATTGCAAGAAAAAATGATCTTTTTGATAATGTCATTCCTTCTTCAAATTCTATGATGGCAGAAAATCTATTAAAATTAGCTTTACATCTAGATAATGAAACGTACAAAAAACAAGCTTTAGATATGGTCAACCAGGTGGGTGAAATGATGGCTCGAGAAACAAGTTATCTATCAAAATGGGCCTCTGTAGCCACTTTATTGGTTAAGCCCATTCCTGAAATCGTCATCTTTGGAGAGAATTATCAAGAAGTTGCCACAGCGCTAAATGCCCTTCATATTCCCAGAAAAGTAGTGGCTGCTTCGGCGACAGAAAGTGATTTACCACTGCTGCAATATAAAACTGAAATCAAAGGTAAAACGGCCATTTATGTGTGTTATAATAAAACTTGTAAATTACCTGTGACTGACCTTGACGAAGCTTTGACTCTAATTTCATCTGAGTAGCCCATCCATTTGAGCTTTATTGAAGTCATACTGCCCATCCCCATCCCCGGTGTATTTACCTATGCGGTTCCTACACATGTCAAACAAGACGTCCTGAAAGGGTGTCGGGTCATCGTTCCCTTTGGAAAGAGGAAATATTATACGGGTTTGGTCTATGCTACTGTGGATCAAGTTTTGTCAAAATATGCGGTTAAAGAGATTTTTGAAGTTTTAGATATTGAACCCATTGTCACCACAGCGCAATTAAAATTCATAGATTGGATTTCAAACTATTATATGTGTGCTCTTGGAGATGTCTACAATGCGGCCTTGCCTGCTGGTTTAAAATTAACGAGCGAATCCTATTTAGGTATTTTACCCGACATCGACATCAATTATGCGAGTTTAACCGATGCTGAAAAAATGGTTCTTAATCATTTACAAAAAGAAAATATTTCCTCAGAAGAAGTTAAAAAAATCACAGGACTCAAATATCCTTTTCAATTAGTCAAAAGTCTCATTGATGCCGGGATCATTTATACCTTTGAAAAAATAAAAGATAAATACAGTCCGAAAATGGAAAATCGGATTAAACTCCACTCAAATTATACCACCGAAGAATCCCTCAATGAACTCTCAAAAACCTTAGATAAGTATCCCAAACAAGCGCACGTTTTGATGACCTATCTAAAAGAGATCCCCATATTAGAAAATAACGAATTAAATGATTTTGGCCTTAGTAAAAAATCTCTCCAATCAGCAGGCATAAGTGCTTCATCCCTAAATACATTGGTGAAAAATAAAATATTTGAAACTTGGGAGCATCAAATTGATCGATTTTCATTTGATCATGGACACGTCGCAGCCCTTCCTGATTTGACAACGCATCAGCATCAAGCCCTGCTTGAGATTCAGAAAAGTTTTTCTGAAAATCCAACAACCTTATTGCGAGGTATTACAGGAAGTGGGAAGACAGAAATTTACATTACTCTGGTACATCAAATCATAGAAAATGGAGGACAAACACTCATACTTCTCCCTGAAATCGCGCTGACGACTCAGATAATTCAAAAGTTTCGGAGCTATTTTGGAAATCGATTTGGCGTCTACCATTCTCGATTTTCCGACAATGAACGTACTGAGATTTATCAGAATTGTTTGAATCAGAAGTATGACTTTGTTATTGGTGTGCGGAGTGCCGTCTTTCTCCCTTTTAAGCACCTAGAACTCATCATCGTCGATGAAGAGCATGAATACTCTTATAAGCAATACGATCCTGCTCCTAGGTATCATGCAAGAGACAGTGCTTTATATTTGGCCCAAGTTCATCATGCCAAGGTATTATTAGGCTCCGCAACGCCCTCCTTAGAAAGTTATCAAAATGCCATCAATGGCAAATTTGGATATGTAACGCTTAATCACAGATTCAAGAATCAACCCTTACCTGAAATTAAATTTGCTGATTTCTCTAAAGCCAGAAAACAAAAAAAAATAAAAGGTCATTTTACACTAGCATTACTTGACCAAATCAAATCTAGTATAGACGAAAAAAAACAGGTAATTCTCTTTCAAAACAGACGAGGTTATGCGCCATATGTAGAATGTAATGACTGCAATCACATTCCTAACTGCCCCAACTGCGCCGTCAGTCTTACCTATCATATCTATCAGAATGAAATCATTTGCCATTATTGTGGTTATAAAATATTTTTTGATGCGAAATGCGAAAAATGTCAATCGAATGAAATCAAGACCGTAGGCATAGGAACTGAGCAAATTGAAGAAGAACTCTCTATCCTTATTCCTGATATAAAAATCAAGCGTATGGACCTTGACACTACACGAAGTAAGCATGCTTATCAGCAAATCATTGATGCATTTGAAAGCAGGGAAATAGATGTACTGATAGGTACTCAAATGGTAACCAAAGGACTAGATTTTGAACACGTAAACTTAGTCGGTATTTTTGATGCCGATCGAATCATTCATTTTCCTGACTTCAGATCACATGAAAGAGCATTCCAGTTGATTACCCAAGTAAGTGGTCGGTCAGGTAGAAAACATGATAGAGGTCAAGTTATTGCGCAAACGAACCAACCAGATCATCCATTATTATTACAGATAAAAAAAGGTCATTTGGATTTGTTTTATGGACAAGAACTTGCCGAGCGTCAAAAATTCAAATATCCTCCATTCTATCGATTGATTAAAATCATAATTAAAGGAAAAGATAAAAATATAACACAACAGGCAGCAAATGCATTAAATGTAATACTTCAAAAAAACCTCAAAGAAAAACGTATTCTGGGTCCTATTGAACCCGTAATCAACAAAATAAGAAATTACTATTTGTTTGAAATCATTATCAAAATTGATAGAAAAACAACCCATCTCGAATCGATCAAAAAATTCATTCAAGGATCTCGTCATACGTTATTAGCTTTACCCTCGTTTAAATCTATACTCATCCATTTTGATGTAGACCCAATATGATAAAGACTGCTCATATTATCGTCCTATTGATGACCCTGACCATACTGTCACATTGTGACGAATGCAACGACTGTGATGGGTTTATCTCTGAACCTACCGCCTCTTTTACCTTTATTGATGCGGATAGCTTATTGTGGATAGAAGAAAATCTAGAAGCGATGATTGATTCATTGTTATATACAGATTCTGTCAGTCACCAGTTGTCTCTAATCTCTGACTATCTTGAAGATAGTCTCACCATTCTTACCGATAGTATTGAAAATGGAGGACTATTGGAAGCTGAGCAACTCCTAATAACTGATCAAATCATTTTGATAGACAGTCTGATCTTTATCAATGGAGAATCTGATGTTTATTATACAACAAAAATCGATACATTGAACATAATAAAAACGGCTCTAGTCAGTGGAAATGTTTTGTTAGATACGGTAATCAACTTATTCAACAATCAATTTCAAGTGTTCGAGGAGCTGACCTCCCAATATGAAATCCCGTTAAATTATAATGACAGCCTTTCATCTTTGGGGTTCAGTATTGCAGATGATCTTTATTTTATCAATTTACATCATGCCAACGAGTGGGTGATCGATGTGCGTGGCAATGCCAGCGTCTCTATTTCTCAAATCGATACCGTAGCCTCCGCACACAATTTTTCCAATATCATTATTCAATGTGAAAATTCATCCTGCAAAGCAAATGAAATCGTATTTACTTGTTATTATTAGTTTGCTCTACATCAACACGACTGTGGCCCAAGATGATAGCCTTCTGATCCAGAAGAGGTTATTTCAACCTAGAATATATTGGGATTATGGTCAAACATTAATGCTCTGGCAAGAGCGTTCTCAGAAATATGAAGGAGGCCTTGAATGGCTCCTTTTTGATAAAGTGCAAATTTTCGCTGAGGCAGGCCATACAAAAAATAATCCTAATAACCTTTACAAAAATATTGACTATCAAAGTGAAGGTCGTTTTTATAGGCTAGGAATGGGCTATTTGGCTTATCTAGATGAAGTCAATCGATTGGGTTTGGGTGTGAGGTTCGCTGAATCGAGTTTCAAAGATGAAGGAATTATTTTTATCAACTCTGAAACCATTAATAGCCCAATGAGAGATGATTTTAAAAGATCTGATCTTCAAGCAACTTGGATGGAAATTGTTTTGAATTCTGAAAAACAATTAAGACTAAAGAAAGACGACCCTGCTTCTTATTGGAACAAATTCTTTTCGATGGGCATCATGATACGCTACAAAATGCTCTTAAACTATCCCAGTTATCAACCAATCGAAGTTTTCAGTATACCCGGTTATGGCAGACTTATCAACAAAAGAAATCTTGGTTTCAATCTATTTTTCAAAATCAATATTTAAAAATTCCAGTCCTCATTCATCTGATTAATCGCCCCATAAGAGGTCAAGTCAAACTGACAGGGGACCATGCTTATGTAGTTGTTTTTTATGGCCCACTCATCGTGATCATGACCTTTGTCGTCGTTGATTAGGTTACCCACCATCCAATAATAATCTTTCCCGTAAGGATCGACGCGAAGATCAAAATCTTCTTGCCATCGGGTATCCGCCTGACGGCATATTTTTATTCCTTTAATTTGCTCATCACTAATGGCTGGAATGTTCACATTAAGAGCTGTATTTTTAGGCAATCCTTTACTAAGTACTTCTTTTACAATTTTTTTAATAAATGGTATCCCATGAGAAAAATCACCCTTAGGATTATAATCACACAATGAAAAGCCTATCGCAGGGGTCCCTTCAATAGCTGCTTCAATCGCAGCTCCCATAGTACCTGAATATAAAACGCTGATTGAAGTATTACTCCCATGATTGATACCACTGAATACCAGATCTACCCGTCTACCTTTCAAAATTTGATGTTTAGCTATTTTAACGCAATCAGCAGGTGTTCCACTGCATTCATAAGCCTCAATATCTTTAAAAATTTGATTTTTCTTTACCCTCAACGTTTCACCAACAGTAATCGCATGCCCCTTACCTGATTGTGGGCTGTCCGGAGCGACCACAATAATTTCACCTAAATCTTTAACAGCAGAAACTAATTCAAATATCCCTTTTGAAGTTATCCCATCATCATTGGTGATGAGAATTAATGGTTTTTTCATAATTAAATAGAATTGTAAAAAGCGATGATTCTGACCAGATCTCTAAGCTTGTCTGTTTTTAACCTGTTTCTTTTTATAAAGGTTTGAAGTTCATTTTTCTTCTTCCCTAAAATCCTAAAAAGATCCTTCTTTGATCCACTAAACTGAGTAATTTTGCCTGCTTTGGTAAGAAAAAAAAAGTCATATCTCACGGAAGGTTGAGAAACAATAGGTAGGCCATAACCGTAGCCCATACTGGAAGTTTCCATAACGATATTTTCCCGAGACAATAAGGATAAAACACTTTCATATTGGAGCTCAAATAATATAGGGGTCATATAATTTGATGTGTTTTTATAAGGAATTGTATAAAATTCACGGTAGCTTTTGTAGTCCTCATCATAAATTTCAAAATATATCAGTTTGTGACTTGACAAGGCAATCACGGCTCCATTTTTGACCAAACTGATCATATTGGTAGAAAAATTATACTTAATCTCACCGGAAATCGTATCTTGATCCGTAGTCACTACAATCCCCTTGTGCCACTCATAAGTTGAGAGCTGGCCCAAAGACCAGGTCGTATAACAGAGAAAAGCAATACCAAAAATAATGCGCATACTATTTCAATATATTATGTCCCATGCGATCTCGCTTGGTTTCTAAATATTTTTTATTGTGGACATTGGGGTCTACTTCAATAGAGATATTTTCTACTATCTCTAAGCCATATCCAATCAACCCCACCCGCTTTGTCGGATTGTTGGTAATGAGTTTTAGCTTTGAAATCCCCATATCTCTAATAATTTGTGCTCCCACACCATAGTCTCTCTCGTCTCCCTTGAATCCTAAATGCTCATTGGCCTCGACCGTATCCATACCACCTTCTTGAAGTTTATAGGCCTTCAGCTTATTGATCAGGCCAATACCCCTACCTTCTTGATTCATATAAACAACGGCTCCCCTACCTTCTTTTTCAACCATTCTCAAGGCGCTGTGAAGTTGCGCACCGCAATCACATCTACAAGACCCAAAAATATCTCCCGTAACACAAGAGGAGTGAACTCTGACCAACACGGGCTCATCAACTGTCCATGCGCCTTTGTAAAGTACCAAATGATCATCTCCTGTATTGGTTTGTCGGTAAGCTTTGAGCTTAAAGTCACCAAAATATGTAGGAAGATCTACATTAATTTGCTCCTCAATGAGTGATTCGTTACTTAAACGATAGGCAATAAGATCATTAATTGAAACCAACTTTAATTTAAAATTATCTGCAATAATTCTAAGATCTGGCAACCGAGCCATGGTACCATCTTCTTTAAGCACTTCTATGAGAACACCTGCGGGCGTCAGCCCTGCCAAGCGGGCAAAATCTATGGCTGCCTCAGTATGCCCTGCTCTTCTTATAACACCCCCTTCTTTGGCTTTTAAAGGGAAAATATGGCCAGGCCTTCCCAAATCATTGGGTTTGGTATTAGGATCTGCCAATGCCCGAATGGTTCTGGACCGATCCGAAGTAGAAATCCCAGTACTCGTGTCTTTGCCGTTCAAGTCAACACTAACCGTAAAGGGCGTCTCATGAAGGGCTGTATTCTTACCAACCATGAGTTCAAGTTGAAGTTCATCACACCTGGCTTCCACCAAGGGTACACATAATAAACCGCGTCCTTCTCTAGCCATGAAATTGACAATTTCAGGGGTGATTTTCTCTGCCGCACAAACAAAATCTCCTTCATTCTCACGATCTTCATCATCTACCACTACAATGACCTCCCCATTTTTTATAGCAGCTATGGCTTCTTTGATTGAATCAAGTCTAATGTCTGCTTTCATACACTTGTTTTAACTAATTAATAACAATTATTTTACGGTTACGTTCCCTATAATTTTAGCGATTTTCATTTCGGTTTGCTTCAGCTCACTAATTTCATCTAATAAAGTATCTACATCCCCTTCGATAGCCGTTTTTAATTTTTCATTTTGAACCTCAATAAGATGTTGGATCACTCTAAACTTAAGACGTAAAATATTTGAATAAGTGAGATCTTTAATAAAATCCTCTTCCAAGGGTATCTCAATATGGTATTTTTCCTTCCAAAATTCACTAATTTCATATTTGGGAGCACATAACTCTATGATGGTTTTCTGTATTTCTGGATCGTCAATAGATAAAAAATATTCATAATTTAAGGGTAGTTGCTCCTTATTTCGTTGAACCATAGCCTTGAATATTTTATTGTAGATGGGATGTGTAAATTCTATGTCCTCTGACTCACTAATAAAATAATCCCATAAAGTCATTTCATTTTCATCCGACTTTTGGATGATCTCATCTCCATAATTTAAAAGTACTCTGATGCTTTCTTTTTCTTGATATGCAATGATTTTTGAAAAATCAGTAACTACTATTTCTTCTGATTCAAAAGGAAGGATCCCCGAGGCTTCCTCAGTATATTGAAATATATTTTGGTTTGATCTCTTCTGAGTAATTAAAATTTTATTTTGTTCTGCAATCAAGATGGCCTCACTTATTTGCAATAAATTGCTGCATTCCTTCAAATAAACCGATCGTTTGATGGCATCCCCGATTTTGGAGATGCTTTCTACAATGTCTCGGACTACTCCCGCCTTCTTAATTGGATCATCCTTAACGCCATCCATCAACAGCGCTGTTTTAAATTTTATAAAATCAACCGCTCCTTCCGTTAAAAAATGAACATAAGCAGTGGCTCCTAACTTATGACTGTAACTGTCTGGATCTTCGCCATCAGGAAAAGTAACGGCCCGGACATTAAGTCCTCCTTCTAAGAGAATATCAATGCCTCTAAATGAAGCGCGTATTCCTGGCACATCTCCGTCATAAAGTACGGTTACATTCTGGGTATATCTTTTGATGAGTTTTACTTGATCTTCTGTCAAGGCAGTACCTGATGAGGAAACTACATTTTTGACACCCACCTGATGCATAGATATAACATCTGTATAACCTTCCACTAAATAGCAATTATCCTCTTGTCTTATTTGTTGCTTAGATTGAAATAAGCCATACAGGACCCTACTTTTATTATAGAGTTCTGTTTCAGGTGAATTTAAATATTTAGGCTGATTTTTGGCTGCCTCTGATACAAGGATTCTGGCACCAAAAGCAATGGTTTTACCCGTCACGTTGTGGATGGGAAACATCACCCGGCCTCTGAAGCGATCGTATATTTTAATTTCTTTACTTACAATCAAACCGGCTGCTTCCAAATTTTCTTTTGTAAACCCGCTTTTGATTCCTTCTTGATGAAAATGGTCCCAAACATTCAAGCTATAACCCAAATTGAATGATTCGATTATCTCATCAGAAAAACCACGTTCTTTGAAATAACTTAAACCAATGGACTTGCCCTCCTCATGTGAATGCAATAAGTCTTGAAAATAGTCAGTGGCAAATTTCAATACAATGTATAAACTCTCACGCTGATTTTGCGCTTCTTGAATCTCATCTGTTTGTACTTCTTCCTCAATGGCAATGTTATATTTGGTCGCCAAGTATTTGAGTGCTTCAATATAACTTAAGCCGTCTACTTCCATAACAAAAGTAATGGCATCTCCACCTTTTCCTGAACTGAAGCATTTAAATATGCCTTTGGAAGGAACCACATAGAAGGAAGGCGTTTTTTCGGCCGTAAAAGGACTCAATGCTTTCAAACTTGAACCCGATTTTTTTAGATTTACAAAATCACCAACTACCTCGACAATATCCATTGCCATTTTTATGTCGTCTATTGTTGAAGGTTTAATCATTAAATAAAGTAATTCTTTTTCAAAAGTAACACTTATAGATTTTTGATGAAAACAAGTCCTGGATTAAACTTGTATAAAATTAGCATCCAAAAAATGGCCATAACAAAAAAAGTCCTACTAAAAGCCCTCAGCAATGTACAAGATCCTGATTTAAAACAAGATCTCGTCACTTTAGACATGATACAGAACATCAAAATTGAAGCAAAAAATGTTTCTTTTGATGTTGTCTTGACCACACCGGCCTGCCCTTTAAAAGAACTGATAAGAAAAGATTGTGAGAAGGCACTTTTGAAAGCCTTTGATACAACAGTCGCTTTCTCTATAAATATGACCTCAAACGTTACAACTATCAGCGATAGAGGTCCTCTGCTCCCTCAAGTGAAAAACATCATTGCGGTGGCTTCCGGCAAAGGTGGTGTCGGTAAATCTACCACTACGGCAAACTTGGCTGTAGCCTTAGCAAAAACAGGTGCCAAGGTGGGCATCATTGATGCCGATATTTTTGGGCCTAGTATCCCCACCATGTTTAATTGTGAAAATGAACAGCCTTCCGTGAAAGTCGAAGATGGACGTAACATGATAATCCCTATTGAACAATATGGAGTACAATTAATGTCTATTGGCTTTTTAACGCCTACTGAGGACGCCGTCGTATGGCGAGGACCTATGGCCAGCTCAGCTCTCAAACAATTCATTAGCGATACCAAATGGCATGATTGTGACTATCTCTTCATCGACTTACCCCCCGGTACCAGCGATATTCATTTGACATTAGTTCAAACCATACCTGTTACGGGCGTCATCATCGTAACCACTCCACAAAAAGTAGCCCTGGCAGATGCACAAAAAGGCCTGGCAATGTTCAAACAACCTCAAATTAACGTTCCGATTCTGGGAATTGTCGAAAACATGGCTTTTTTCACTCCTGAAGAGTTACCTAATAACAAATACTTTATCTTTGGAAAAGAAGGAGGTGCGAAGTTTGCAAAAAAGAATGATTTACCCCTTTTGGGCCAAATTCCAATTGTCCAGTCTATTAGGGAAAGTGGTGACATTGGATATCCCGCAGTGATGACCGAAGGGATTACAGCTGATGCTTTTAAAGAGCTTGCCGCAGGGTTGGCAAGACAAATAGCCATCAGAAATGCCAAAGAGAATAAGACACAAGTCGTTGAAGTTACCGTTTAGTAAATAATGAGTTCAGACTTAAAAGAAAGAGTAGAGTTAGCATTGACCACTATCAGACCTTTTTTAGAGGCCGATGGAGGTGATGTGCGGGTAGTAGAAATTAAAAAAGATACCGTGATACTCGAGCTTTTGGGAAATTGTGGAACCTGTCCCATGTCTACCATGACCCTAAAAGCAGGCGTTGAAGAAGCTATTAAACGTGTGGCTCCCGAAATCATGCATGTCGAAGCACTGAACCTGATGCATGAGTCATGATACTCATTTGATATTTTATTTACAAATTAATGTGCATGCGATTAAGCAGGCTCTTGTTCATAGCGATTCTTTTTTCAGTCTTTGACGGCTTGGGTCAGAAAAGATGTGGATTAGATGCTTTTGACAGTCTTAAAGAAACGACAAGGCAGTTCGAGGAGTGGCTTTCAAATCATCGAAAAAATACCCTTACCCCATTTAATAGTACTAGAAAAAACAAAGAAATCTTTCAAATACCTGTCGTTTTTCATATCATCCACCGTGGGGAAGACCTAGGGATAGGCACCAATGTCTCCGATGAGAAAGTTCTAGAACAATTGTCTATCTTAAATGACGATTTTGGAAGATTAAATAGCGATCAAACACTCACTCCACTGGAATTTATAGATGTGGCAGCAGATACTGAAATAACCTTTGTTTTGGCGAAGCAAGATGTTGAAGGTCTACCAACGCAAGGGATCACCAGGCAACAAGGTTCTCAAAATACATATGAGCTTTCCGAAGATAAGATTTTGTACGCAGAAAATTACTGGCCTGCTGAAGACTATCTCAATATTTACATCGCCAACTTGGAGGGCTATCTAGGTTGGGCAAATTTTCCGTTTTCAGATTTAGAAGGTATAGTCGAAATCAATAATGACAGATTATTAGACGGGATAGCTATTGATTACCATTGGCTGGGTATAAATGAAAATACGGGAAGTTTTAGTAGTTATGGCCGAACGCTTACTCATGAAGTCGGTCATTATTTTGGTTTAAGACATATCTGGGGCAATCAGCAAAATTGTGGTACAGATGATTATTGTGAGGATACCCCTTTACAATCCACTTCTTACAGCGGAGAATGCCCTTCTGTCGCTGCGATCAGTTGTCAGACCTCTGATATGTATTCTAATTTTATGAATTATACTGACGATGCTTGTATGAATATTTTCACTCAAAATCAAAAAGAAAGAATGCATGTCGTTTTAAATCACAGCCCGCGCCGCAATACTTTGATGCACTCTCCCGCCTTAGACGACCCCATCCTAGCTCTCAATGATTTGGGCATAAAGACCTTTAATGCCATCCGTTTGAGTGATTGTAATAGTCTTCTCTCACCGAAGATTGAAGTTCGAAATTATGGAATCAACACCATTGAAAATTTCTTAATATCTTTTTTCTTAAATGATTTGTTGATCGAAACCATTGAAATAAATGAGCGATATGAGCCGCTAGAAATCGCTACCATCGACTTTCAATCAATCACTCTGAATGATTTATCCGAACCGGTTCTGACCTTCGAAATTGGTTCAGTTAACCAAACTGAAGATGGAAATTTGAAAAATAATGTATTGATTTCATCTCTTCCAAACTATGTGACGTCAACACTACCCTTTGTTATGAATTTTGAAGGGAATATTGAATTTGAAACTGCACTAGAGCAAGGTGAAATGAGCCATTGGGATACTGTCCATCTGAATACGAATGATGTCCTTAATCAAGCCCTATCTATCAATTTTACAGCTGATACTAC
Organism: uncultured Flammeovirgaceae bacterium; assembly: GCA_913050055.1. Classification (GTDB taxonomy): domain Bacteria; phylum Bacteroidota; class Bacteroidia; order Cytophagales; family Cyclobacteriaceae; genus UBA4465. The sequence continues at coordinate 16,654 of CAJXAT010000037.1, forward strand.
TGCATTAGGATTGTTTGATTACTTATTCACACCTAATTTTAATTTAAGTAATTACTCAATCCCCCAAATTTCATTCAACTATGCCTATCAAAGTACAGGATTAGATTATGAACAAGACGGTCTCATTGTTGCACTCTCTTATGATTGTGGTCAAAACTTTTATTCAGAAGATTATCTGGTTGAATTGTATGGGCCAAATCTAGCTACGGTAACTTCAACGAGCTCCTCATTCTTTACTCCAAAAGATTCTTCAGAGTGGAAAAATATGACGATCGATTTGCTCGCTTTCCAAAAAGAAACGAGTCTTCAATTTGCCTTTATTGGCCAATCAAGCATGGCTTCACAACTATATCTGGATGACATCAGGGTAGTTGATCTTGCTGATTTTGATTATGATCTCCATTTAGATATTCAAAATGAAGCGCCCTTAATTACTTGCGAAAATGAGCAAAAAATTGACCTTAATCTTGAGAATAGAGGTAATCAAATACGCAGTGACATTAGCCTTAATGTCTCTATAAACAATATTCTTGAGTCTTCTAAAGTCATCACTAGCTCACTAGAACCCGGTCGATCTGTCTCATATGAACTGGTTATTGAGGGATTAGAGACAGGCTTATCCAACTTTAAAGTTTGGGTGTCAACCCCCAATGGACCCACAGATCAAAACTTTGATAATGATACCCTTCAGTGGTCTACTACCATCAATGACCTTGAAGTAGACTTACCTATCAGATTGGATTTTGAAGATGCTCATGACTGGATCGTCACCAATAAGGAAAATAACCCCATTTGGGAAACTGCGAATTTTGAAAAAAATACCTGCTTGATGGGCAAAGGCTATGAAAATAAAGATATAGGAAATGAAAGTTGGTTCATCAGCCCCTTATTATTTTCCGATTATTTAGATAGTTTAAGTCTTAGATTCGATTATGCTTACCAGAGAGTATTAAATAAAAATGATAGACTAAGAGTTCTCATCTCTGTGGACTGTGGAGCACATTTTGATTATGTACTTTTTGACAAAAACAGCAAGCAGCTAAGCGATATTATTTCTGATAAGGGCTTCCTTATGGAAACAAATTCGGTTTGGCAGGAGGTATTTATTGATCTTAATTATTTTTTGATTGAGGAATCACTGCGCATCGCCTTTGTTTTTACCAATGGTAATGGCAATAATTTATATTTAGATAATATTGAGTTCATAAATACTGGCAATTCGGAACGTCCAAAGTTTGAGGACTGGGTCAGATGCTACCCTAATCCAGTTTCAGACTACTTGAATGTCAGCTTTCATTTATCAGAAAAACAAGATGTCACCGTTCAACTTGTTAACATTTCAGGTCAAATACACCAAAAACTAGAGTACACTCAGTTATTGAATGAAACCGTTCAATTAGAGGTCCAAGACCTATCTGGGCTCTTTTTCCTCATAGTTACCGGACCCTACGAGCATTTTATTGAAAAAGTTATCATTAAGAATTAAAGGATTCTTTAGACTAAAGTTTTCAGAGTCAAGCCTAAAGTCTATTTTTGTCATCATATGCCGAACAAAAATTTAATCATTCTTTTTGGCGGTCGTTCGGTTGAGCATGAGATCTCTGTGCGATCTGCGACCAATGTGTTCAAATATATTGATCCTTCACATTTTAATCTTTTTGTGATTGGCATATCCAAAAAAGGGAATTGGTTTTTACTTGATCATCCCAAGCAAAGTATTGAAACAGGAAAAGAAATTTTCCTGTCTTTATCTGCAACTCATCCTCATTTTGAGATCAAAGCCTCTGGCACATCCATTGCCATTCAAATTGTTTTCCCGATACTTCATGGAACAGATGGAGAAGATGGCAGTATTCAAGGCCTGATGCAATGTTTGAATGTCATCCTCATCGGATCAAGTGTGTTGGGTTCGGCAATTTCAATGGATAAAATTGTATCAAAAAAACTTTTGGAACATGCGGGTATTCCTGTAGTTCCCTTCATGAACTTTTCCAAAGATGAAGCAATCTCTTTCGAAGAAGTAAAAAATAAACTAGGACTGCCATTTATCGTTAAAGCGGGTAATTTGGGCTCTAGTGTTGGAATATCAAAAGTAAATACATCGGAAGACTTTGCTGATGCCCTCACCGATAGCTTCAAATATGGATATGAAATTCTCATAGAATCCTTTGTAAAGTGTCGAGAATTTGAATGTGGAATCATAGGAAATGAGTCACTTTCATCTACCCTTGCAGGTGAAATTATCCTTTTAAAAAATTATGATTTCTATACCTATGAGGCAAAATACCAAGATGAATCAGCAATTAGAGTTGAGATTCCTGCTCAAATCCCTACTACTCTCCATCAACAAATAAGAGCCCTTTGTGAAAAGGCTTTTTTAACCTTAAAATGTAACGACTTTGCCCGTGTGGATATTTTTCTAACTTCAAAGAACGAGATTTTTATCAATGAAATCAATACCATTCCTGGATTTACAGATACCAGCATGTTTCCTGGACTTTGGGAAAACATGGGTATCTCCTACCCCGAACTTATCTCTAAAATCATTGAAATTGGTGAAGCGAGATGGCAGCAAGAGCAGCAATACATCACCGATTTAAATAGCTCCAATTAATAAAAATATGCGGCATAAAATATTTAATTTTCTTAAAAGCATTGTGGTACCTAGCTCGATACCACAACTCCTGAAACAGCTACTATTTCTGACTGTGATTGGTATATCAGCCACTTTCATATTTTTCTACATCTATCTACCTATCACTACAAATCACGGCGATACGCTGACTGTTCCAAATATAACAGGGGTTCATGTAGATGAAATTGATGATTATTTATCACTCAGAAGTCTTCGATATGAAATCAGCGTTGATTCAGGCTATTCATCAGAAATTCCACCATTGACCGTTTTGAAACAATTTCCCTTGCCCAACGCTAAGGTCAAGGAATTCAGGAAAATATACATCATATTGAATTCAACGGCCCCTCCGATGGTAAAAATGCCCGATTTAACGAATGGATCTTTAAAAAATGCCCTGATGGTCTTGAACAACTTTGATTTGAAATTTGGTAAAACCAAATATGTAGCCGATTTAGCCTTCAATGCCGTTCTGATTCAAAAAATGAATGGAGAAGAAGTTATTCCTGGCACAAAAATACCCAAAGGATCAGTGATTGATTTAACTATTGGTGATGGATATGGCAATTCTAACCTCGAATCTCCTTACCTCATCGGTTTAGATGCTGATGTTGCACAAGTTACCATAACTGGTTCAGCCTTAAAGTTAGGAACTATTGTATACCAGAACATAGATACTGCCGTTTTGATATCTATGGATGAATTTGACATTGCAGATACACTCAAGATTTCCGTTGAGGTCGGCCAAGTTGTGGATCAGTATCCATCTCCTGGCGAATATATGGTCATTAAAGAATCCGTAAATTTATGGATCTATCATCCTGATTCAATAAATCATAACCCTTAAGAGATAGGAATAATGATGCGCTACGTTCTGGTTTTTCTGACTCTTTTGCTTAATTTTTCATTGTGCGGTCAAATCCAGCTAAAACCGTTGAAAAGTATCAATGAGCCACATTTCAATGGCAGAAGAGATCAAGTTTTCAATACTTTGAATTTACCATTTTGGGATGATTTTTCGCAATCTCGAAATGTTCCTGACTCTCTTTTTTGGGAAAGCGGTAGCTCTGTTTTTGTTAACAATAACTTGGCCATCCATCCGCCCTCTCAGTACGTAGCCACCTTTGACGGCACCAACATGAGCGGTAATCCTTATGCCTTGAATAGCCTTTTTAATGGTGCTGGTGACAGCTTGGTCACCCACCCCATCAATCTAAGTCAAATAGCACCCTCAAAAAGGGCTCAAGTACTCTTAAGTTTTTATTGGCAACTCTTGGGCAGAGGTGAAATTCCCGAATTGGAAGACTCCTTGGCAGTAATGTTTTGGAGTATCGACAGTACTTGGGTCTTGCAGGATCTTTTCCCAGAAGATGAAAACCTTTTTTCTCTTGTAGGTGGTTTAGATCAGTTAAACTTAGATACAGATAGCCTACCGAGCTTTCAGCAAATAATTATTCCTGTATCGGGCGGTGAGTTTTATCACCCTTCTTTTAAGGTCAAATTTCAATCTTTCAGCAGTCTCAATGGTGTTTATGATACTTGGAACATTGACTATATTTATCTCAATGAAAACCGAGACTTAGATGACTTCAGTCATCAAGATCGAGCGCTCTCTGCAGCGCCTAGTTTACTTTTCAGTCCTTATTATGAAATCCCATTGACACAATACCTATCCAACCCCATTAATTACATCACCCCTCAATATACCTCAGCCAATAACCTCTATGGACTGCCCAGCCCCTTGGAGTATGTCCATAGCCTGACCAATAAAACCAATGGAAATACGATTTCAACAGGGAGTGTCGCCTTGTTCAGATTATCTGCATTAGAGATGGGAAGGAAAGTAGAAGGATTGGGTATGGAAGCCTCTTTAATCAATACAGAAGATGATTCAGCAGTGATTGAATCCACTTTTACCTACAATACAGGGGACAAGTTTTTGTATGAACAAATCAGTACAGAAGGAGATACGCTTTTTTCAAATACTAATTTACGGGCCAATGACACCCTTCGGCAGTATTACCAACTTAATGACCATTATGCCTTTGATGATGGGACGGCAGACTTTGCTGCAGGTATTAATTTTATGACGGGTAAGTTGGCGGTTCGTTTTGTGGTCAATGAGCCTGATACGTTGACAGGTATGCAAATTAATTTTCCTTCCGTTAATCCAAGTTCAAATGGAAAAGGCTTAGAACTAATGGTTTGGGATGAATTATTAGATTCAGGAGTACTCCATCGTCAATCGTTTCAAATTGTCAATAATGATCGACAGGACTTTAATGAAATTATCTTTTCCCAAAATATCTATGTCAAGGATACCATCTACATCGGATTTAAACAGTTTACCGAAGATTACATCGGCGTGGGATTCGATAAAGACAAC
>CAJXAT010000038.1 GCA_913050055.1 uncultured Flammeovirgaceae bacterium
TCTCACAGATTCCCTTCCTTGCTTCGCTTTATTTTCCAGTTTGCGTGCTCTCAAATTGGCAGTTGAATATGCAGATTTTCGTAAAGGAGATGTCTTACATTCATCAGCATCGATTGAGAAGGCGCGAAAACTACTCGGTTTCAATCCTGAGGCGAATCCCCACCGGTCCCTATCTGCGACGGTGGAGGCGTATTGGGATCAATGCGACTAGGTGCTTGAGAGAAACCTCCACCTTCTCCAAAATCATGCCCCTTGGCAACCAAATCCCCTAACTTCCCGACCCCTGCTTCAATCAGTTCAGGGTCAGCCTTTTCCGCGGCTTCCCACGCTTCCTGCGATTTTGTATCACGGGCGATATTGGCTTCGACCATCAACTTCTCGCCTTTGGTCAATTCACCTTCGAGCCCTTCAAACTCTGGTCGTGGAGTCATGGCATCGATTCGTGGCATCCTAGAATCAATCGTATCGGCCCCTGAACCTTCAGCGGGACCACGAGGATCTTCTCCACGGGTTTTGTAAACAACCCGTCCCCACTGATCTTTTTCCTTGGAAAGGGCACCACCCTCGCCAGGTCGCATGAGAACATCAAGTACGTCAGCCTCTCCAGGCATGCCGAGGAACCGGGCTGCAAATCCACGCCCTTCCTGTTGAAGCAATGGCGCAACGTCTAGACCCTCAATCAACGCACTGTGGATTCGCCTGTAGAGTTGATTTCCAGAGATGCGACCAAAAACGATACCCACAACCAATGCAAAAACCAAAGTCAGAATCGAACTAGAATCTGATAGGGGTAATTCAAACAGATAAAGCATCACCATGGCAAGAACCAGGCCGGTTGGGACCCATAGGACAGTTCGTCGTAAAATCAGGTCTCTGCGGAACTTCTTCATTTCATCTGAACTGAGCGCCGCCGCTCCGACCCAAATCAAATCGTCATTGTCCACAAAGATGCCTCAGGCGAAGTCCGCGTTGTATGCATCTATCCAATTGTCTTCATTATTTCGGGTTATTGGACGTGCTTTGAGATGCACATCAGGAATCACTGGTGTTTTCCGAGATGGCCGTTCAGAAATTACAGGAACTTTGAGGGTAAACATTTCTTTCAAGTTTTTAGCTATGGCTTCACCCTGACCTCTTTCTTCAGCTTCTATACCCGGAAAGGCTCCCGGTGTATCTATCAGCGTAACAATTGGCTTATTGAACTTTTCAGCCAGCTTCATAAGGCGCAGGGCCTTTCTATACCCCTCAGGATTTGCCATCCCAAAGTTTCTTTCTTGTCGCTGCTTGGTATTTCTGCCTTTTTGCTGCCCAATGATCATGATGGTCTCACCGTCAATCTCTGCAAAGCCCCCTACCACTGCCTTATCATCCCCCACATTACGATCTCCATGCAATTCAATAAACTCAGAAGTGATTTCATAAATATAATCCATCGTGTAGGGTCTTTCTGGATGTCTTGAAAGTTGTATTCGTTGCCATCTGGTCAGATTTTTAAAAGTATCGTTCTTTAGCGAAATAATATTTTCCTCAAGTTTTTTAATCGACTGAGAAACATCGACATCACTTTTAATAGCAAGTTGTTTCATGTCATTGAGTTTCGATTCTAATTCTGCAATGGGTTTTTCAAAGTCAAGCAACATATTATTAAATTATTTTAAGCCCTAAATTTAGTTCAAACTATGTGATTCTATCACTTCAATACAAAGATCGTAAAATTTCAAAATATTATGGCTTTGCTTATTGTAAAAGATGTGATAAGAGTATAAATTTGCTACTCAAATGGTTTGGTAGTTCAGTTGGTTAGAATGCCTGCCTGTCACGCAGGAGGTCGCCGGTTCGAGCCCGGTCCAGACCGCACTAATCTAGAAAGTCTTCAACAGTGTTGAAGACTTTTTTTATACTCTAAACTGAAATGATTTTAACTTTTATGAATTAGAAGAATAGACTTTTCATAAAGAGAAGTGAGCTATTTCAAACCTACATTGAATCGCTCATCTTTCTTTATAATTGAGTCAACAGCCTATTCGTTGTTGCAGTCGAATTAATTTGAAAGGTGCATAGATTTACATCTCTAATAAACGTTATTTGCTTATAAAATGCATTTATCACAAATTATAGACAGATCAGCCTTATTCAATGAATAAATCAAACCTACTCACCTCCGTTGATCAAATGATCCTAAGCTTCTGGAGGCATATGACCATTCTCCTACTATTAACAATAGTGTTCTTAAGCTTGTATCCCTTGCCTCAGCTACCCAATATGGGTGAAGGAGTTGATAAAATTTATCATTTTATTGCTTACCTCTTTTTAGCACTACCCGTTGCCTATGCTCAACCTAAGCTTACCGTCTGGTACTTGCTCGGTATGGTATTGCTCAGTGGTTCCATCGAACTGATTCAGCCTTATGCCAATAGATATGGAGAATGGTTGGATTTCCTCGCCAATACGCTGGGTATCTTTATGGGATTTATGATGGGAAGGCTCAGTAGCCTATTCATTAAAAATAGAACTAGGGTATCTTGAGGTTGGACGAAGTCTTTAGCCGTAATGATATTAGCTCGCTGAAAACTTAAGGATTTTTGCGATCACCTCTTCATCCTGTAATATCTTAAAATGTCCCGTCCCTCGCACTACTTCCAGATCTGAATTTGGCCAGTTTTCATGTACTTGAACGGACTGGCTCAACGGCAGTTGTCGGTCATCTTGGTCATGCAGGATATATGCTTTTCTTACTTTTATTTTTTTGACAAACTCACTGACATTTAATCTCCCAACATCCAAATTAAAATCCCGCTCAATTTTTATAATCAGGCGGTCAACAACGCCTTTAGCTAAGCCAAAATCACTAGCTACGGCATCGATCCGCTCACGAAACTTATCGGGGCAGGTAATCAGTACATATTTGTCAAGTTTTAATTCACTATTCTTAGCTAAGGAATAAGTGGTGGCTACCGCACCAAATGAATGACTTATAGCAATTTTTGGCTGGACGACCTCAATCATTTCACCTACCAAATCGATGAAATCAAATAGACTTGTTTCTACTTTATCGCTCAATCCATGACTGGGTGCATCAAAACCATAAACGGTATAACCCGCTTTTATTAAATGTTGAATCAACACGGAGAAATGGGTGACTCGCCCCTCCCAGCCATGAATTAAAAGAATCTTTTGTAGACCTCCCAACCATTTATAGGTTTTTATATTGCCCTTTTTAAAGGCCAAATCAGCAGTGATGGCATCCTCTAAAATGTCCTTCTCATGTGCTCGATAGGGATAAAATTTGGGACGGGTCAATTGCTGATATGCTTTTTTTACAAAAAAATCAGGGAAGATAAAGGAAAGCAGGGTAATCACACTTTTCATCATAAGCGGCAATGCTATGTAAATTTTTAAAATATAACCGCATTCCTTCTTGTTTTTTGTTTAATTTAAAGATTGAGAGGGTTTATTGTCTTGATTCATCCTCCCTAAAAATAACTACAATGAAAATTACTAGAAAACGAGCACTTAAAAACTTATCAGGTTTGGCTACATTAGGTTTCATGGGTTTACCTACTGCTTCTTCGGGCAGTAACCCAATCGCACCCCTTTCTCAAAGAATCAATCACTCGGTATGTGAATGGTGCTTTAATCAATTTGAATTAGAAGAGCTTTGTGAATTTGCCAAAAGTATTGGTATCAGTTCAATTGATTTACTGACCGCTGAGCAATGGGTTACGGCACAAAAATATGATCTGACATGTGCCATGGCTTATGGCAGTCAAATGGGTATTATTAATGGGTTCAGTGATCCTCAAAATCATAAAACCCTTTTAAAAGAGTATAAAGCATCCTTTCCAAAAGCGGCTGATGCAGGTTTAAAAAATGTCATTTGCTTTTCAGGTAATCGCAATGGTCTTTCGGATGTAGCCGGTTTGGAGATCTGTGCAAAAGGACTGGACCCAGTTGTGAAATTAGCAGAAAAAAATAATGTTGTTTTAACTATGGAATTGCTCAATTCAAAGGTAGATCATCAAGATTACCTCTGTGACCATACCGAATGGGGTGTCGCTTTGACTGATAAATTAGGTAGTTCAAACTTCAAACTCCTGTATGATATTTATCATATGCAGATTATGGAAGGCGATGTCATCGCCACAATCCAAAAGCGTAAGGACTACATCAGTCATTATCACACTGCAGGCGTACCCGGACGAAACGAAATCGATGAAACGCAAGAACTGTATTATCCAGCCATTATGAAAGCCATTGCAGATACTGGATTTACTGGTCATGTGGCACAAGAATTTATTCCCAAACAACAAGATGCCTTGGCCTCACTTAAAAAAGGTATTGAAATCTGTGATATTTGATTTCATGGCACAGGTATTACAAACAACTAGTACATTGTGTAGGGCTTGCTTTTTTTTATTATTCGTTGGGCTACTTGCCAGTTGTGATCCATCCTCGTCAAAATATTATGAAGTAGGGAAAATCAAAACACCCTACGGTGAGATGTTATTTTGGCTTTATGAAGAAACCCCCAAGCATAAAAAAAGTTTCCTCTCTCTAGCTAATCAACATTATTGGGATACCCTTACCTTTAATCGGGTAATAAAAGACTTTGTCATCCAAGGAGGGTGTCCAGATACACCAGATGGATTTAAAGATTCACCCTATTTAATAGATCCCGAATTTCGATCAAACATTCGACACATTTACGGGGCAGTGGGTGCAGGAAGAGATGTTAATCCACTAAAACAATCTGCCGGTTGTCAGTTGTATATCGTTCATGATCGAGACGGAATCCCACGCTTGGATGATAACTATATGATTTTTGGTCAACTGTTCAAAGGTTTTGAGGTGCTCGATCAGATCGCTGAAATGCCAACGGATTCTCTAGACCAACCACTAACTCCCGTTTCCATGGAAGTAAGTAGTATTAAATTATCTGAACAGGACCTCATTCAACTAGGGGTTCCATGGATAAATGATGACCAATAGATGATTACAATACGGTGCAGTCACTATTGAAAAAAAATATTTACCCGTGATCGTTGAAAATCTTATTTTGATTTAATATAATCAGTGCTAATTGTGTTAATTTTATAATCTTAACATAAGTCACCTTGACTTAACCCTATAGCCTTTTTAAAAATGAACCTGTGCGTCTCTCTGAATTGATAAAGGAATACTGTTTAAATGAACTCAAAGACGAAAAAACTAAAAACTGGTTTGATCAAAAGCTTAATTCAATCAAGACTGATCAGGACTTTTTCATCACATTTGCTCTTATAAATAAAAAAATCCCACGCGGTCAACTTCAGCTAAACCCAGGACAAATTCAAAATATTCAGTTAAAATATCCTGAATTTAACATTGACAATTGGACATTAGATCAACTCTGCCGTTTTTCACTCTTGATGTATTATCCTCTTTTAAGAGTTCAGAGCATCACTACATTGATCTCCGTGGCAGACACCCGAGAGCAAGTGACCATTTACAAATCAATTCCTTACTTAGCAAACGCAAGTCATTTTGCTTCCATTGTTGTAAATGGTATTAGAACCAATATAATTGATGTTTTCGATGCCATTGCCCTTAATAACCCCTATCCTGCCAGCAATTTCAGCCAAGATGAATGGAACCAAATGGTCCTCAAAGCCATTTTTATGGAGCGGCCCATTTATCAAATTAAGTATGTAGATCAAAGAAAAAATAAAAAATTAGCCCATATCTTATTTGACTATGCTCGAGAACGATGGGCCGCATCGCGACGCGTAACGCCAGAGTTATGGCGCATGATGCGAGGTTGTTTAACCGAAGAACTATTTTTAGAAATGAGAAAACAGATGGTTGAAGGCGACGAACCTAGTCAACAGGCTATGCTCAAAGTAATAAAAGAAAGTAACTTAGATGTTGCCCAAAAATGGCTCAATACACAGTCAATAAAAACAGGAAATATCAGTTGGGATCAAATCGGATCCGATTTCTTGCATAAAAATCAAGCCTTACAAAACACATCAAAAGCTTAATAATATAGAGATATGAAATTTATTGATCCCCACATTCACATGACCTCTCGTACGACCAATGATTATGAGGCCATGTCAAAGGCAGGCATTGTGGCCATCATTGAACCGGCCTTCTGGCTAGGTCAACCCCGAACGGAAGTGGGCTCTTTTAAGGATTACTTCAGCAGTATTGTAGGTTGGGAAGCCTTCAGAGCTTCTCAGTTTGGCATCAAACATTACTGTACCATAGGATTGAACTCCAAAGAAGCCAATAACGAAAGTTTAGCTGAAGAGGTCATGAAATTATTGCCTCTATTCGCTCTTAAAGATAATGTGGTAGCTATTGGCGAGATAGGCTATGACGATCAAACGGCCGCTGAAGACAAGTATTTTAGAGCTCAAATTGAATTGGCAAAAGAACTAGAACTACCCATACTGGTGCACACCCCTCACAGAGATAAGAAAAGTGGTACCCTGAGAAGTATGGATGTATTGGAAGAGCATGGTATTGATCCTTCGACCGTAATCATCGATCATAATAATGAAGAAACCGTTGAATCAGTACTCGAAAGAGGTTATTGGACGGCTTTTACCATTTATCCTAATACAAAAATGGGAAGTGAGCGGATGGTAGCCGTAGTCGAAAAATATGGGTCCAATAAAATATTTATAGATAGCTCGGCTGATTGGGGTGTCAGTGATCCTTTATCTGTGCCAAAAACAGCTCAACTCATGCTAGACAAGGGTATTAAAAGTGAAATTGTCCATGCCGTATGCTATCAAAATGCGCTTGAAGCGTATGCTCAAAGCGGTAATATGAAAGAAAGTGATTGGTCCAATGGCGTGCATTTCGATCAGTCTGTTTTATATGGGGGTAACAGCGTTTTAAGAGGTCAGAATCCTAAAAAATCGACTAATTCCGATATCGTTGATAACTAACTTTTAATGAATTTATATCCTTATCTGGTACTTATCAGACCTGCAAATGTCATCACTGCCGTCTCAGATGTTCTGGCGGGTTGCGCCATTGCCGGATGCTTTATTAATTTACATGAAACGCCCCTATTCAATCTTATTCTACTCCTTTTGTCTACCTCATGCCTCTACAGTGGTGGTATTGTCTTCAATGATATTTTTGATCTAAATATTGATCGAACTGAAAGACCAGAAAGACCGCTTCCTAGGGGTCAAGTTTCATTAAAAAACGCAAAAAATCTTGCTATTACCTTATTAGTTACTGGGATATTATTGAGCTTCTTAAGTCATATTGAAAGTGGTTTCATTGCCATTTTTATCGCTATCTCAGCCCTTCTTTATGACCGGTACACAAAAGATTTCTTAGTCATTGGACCGCTCAATATGGGTGTTTGTCGTGGATTAAACTTGATGCTCGGTCTGAGTGTTTTACCGCTCAGCACTCACCCGCATTTGATATGGATTTGCTTGATTCCTGTTATTTTCATAGCTGCCATTACCCTGACGAGCAAAGGTGAAGTATTGGGAAACAACACATCAGCCATAGTCATGGCTTTGGCCTTGGACTTGGTTGTTACTGGCTTACTTTTAGGCATTGGGATACTCGGTTGGATGGACTTATGGATGACCAGTCCTTTTATTCTGTTTTGGATAGGTATGAATGGAAAGGCCAAAATAAAGGCGATCGTTGAAAACAAACCTGAGTTTGTCAAAATAGCAGTTAAAATGGGGGTTCTATCTCTTATCCCTCTGAATGCTTCTTATGTTGCCGGCTTTGGGCATTGGAGTCTGGGCTTAGGTACCTTACTCTTATTACCTATCTCCCTAGGCTTGGCCAAAAGATTTTCAGTCACTTGATCCATTCAGGTTTTTCGACCTTCCTTTTAGCTTGATATTGTCTAAAGAATGATTTTGATCTACCTTTGATAGAGGGAACATTACAGACTTTAAAAAAAATATTAATCCTCTTAAAAAAGAGCTTTGATTTGTCCCTTTTTTTTCAAAGATGAATTATGCAATTTAATAAAATTTCTAAGGGGAATTTTGATCTACAGAAGAATAAGAGAATTATTGAACAGAATTTTTCTATTAATTATCGATATAATATTCTGTTTACAAGAGAGGTGTTTCATCTCTCCAATACCCTCCTATATGATCTTTTCCAACGAACGGATAGAGGGGAAAAAATCAAGCTAGGTTTTGTGATCGATCAAGGACTTCTAGACCATTGGCCAAAACTCTCTCAAGCCATTGAAAGCTATATCCATGCTTTTGCCTCTTTACAGTTAGTCGCCGAACCTCTAGTAATCACAGGTGGAGAGCAGGCAAAGAACTCGCTGGATGCTATGAATGAAGTACTCAACTATATCCATCAAAATAATATTGACCGCCACGCCTATTTGATTGCTATGGGTGGGGGTGCTATTTTAGATATGGTTGGATTCGCAGCAGCTATAGGACATAGAGGCATCAGACACATCCGAATGCCTACGACCGTTCTTGCCCAAAATGATTCTGGGGTAGGCGTCAAAAATGGCATCAACTATTTTGGAAAGAAAAACTTTTTAGGAACCTTCTCTCCTCCTGTTGCCGTGATCAATGATTTTAATTTTTTAAATACCCTTGATGAGCGAGATTGGCGATCGGGCATGTCAGAAGCTGTCAAAGTTGCACTCATCAAAGATGCTGCTTTTTTTTATTGGCTAGAAGATCATGCTCTGGCCCTCAGTCGTCGGGATACCGAAACGATGGAAAAATTGATTTTTGACTGCGCCGCATTGCATGTAGATCATATTTCATCGCAGGGAGATCCCTTTGAAATGGGATCCTCAAGACCCCTCGATTTTGGACATTGGGCCGCCCATAAGCTGGAACAACTCACGGAATTTGAGGTGAAACATGGTGAAGCAGTTGCCATAGGTTTAGTTTTGGATCTGGCCTATGCCGTAAACGAAGGCCTACTGTCCCATAAAGTTTTTGAAAGAGTCTATGCGGTACTTGGACAACTCGGATTCACGTTGTTTCACCCGCTGCTTCTCAACCAAGAAACCAATGCCCTTAATCCTGAGGTTTATGCTGGATTGGAAGAATTTAGAGCACATCTTGGCGGGCAGCTTACCATCACCTTAATCAAAGAAATAGGTATCCAATTTAATGTTCATGAAATGAGTAAAAACAGTCTCGATCGTGCGGCTCTGTTGTTACACCAAAAATCAGTAATTCATGCAAATTGAGCATCATCAGGCACATTTAACCTACTGCAGTAATATTCACCCTGGTGAATCTTGGGATGAAACCTTTCATAACCTCAAAACTTATACGACCCAAGTACGTAAGGGCTTGACGGAAGCCGCCTTTGGTATTGGGCTTCGGCTGTCTCATTTGGCCGCTTTGGAATTGATCAAGGAAACCAAATTAAACGCTTTTCAAGTATGGTTAAAGGAAGAAAATATGTACGTTTTTACTATCAATGGGTTTCCCTATGGTGGATTTCACCATCAAAAAGTAAAAGATGCCGTCCACCAGCCTGATTGGAGTACTTCAGATCGATTAGCCTATACCAAAAGGCTTTTCCTAATCTTATCAAAATTATTACCGGAGGGACTGGATGGTGGCGTATCGACATCCCCTATTTCTTACCGGTATTGGCATCGAACAGAAAAAGAGCTCAATCGAGTGAAATCCATGGCTTGTGAACATTTCACAGAGCTGATCTGCTATTTAAAAATATTAAAAGATGAAACCGGTAAAAATTTACATCTAGACCTAGAGCCCGAACCGGATGGCGTAATAGAAACCAGTCAAGAATTTGTTTCTTTTTTCAATGACTATTTGCTGCTCAAAGCCCTTCCAAAAATTAAAACTCGCCTAGGCATAACGGAAAAAGAAGCGGACCAAATCATTAGAACACATTTTCAAATGTGCTACGATGTTTGCCATTTTGCCGTAGGCTTTGAAAAGCCCTCAGAGGCTTTGTCGCGCATCAAAAAGGCAGACATTAATATTGGAAGAATACAAATCAGTGCGGCGCTCGGTTCAGGGAATATTCGTAATCAATCCGACCCAAGTTGGGTACCCACAGAGTTATTGCCTTTTGACGAGCCTACCTATTTACATCAAGCGATAGTTAAGCGAAACGATGGAAAATTGATGCGATACACTGATTTAGGTCCCGCCTTATCTTCCCTTGATGAATATACCTATGATGAAATAAGGACTCACTTCCATGTCCCTGTATTTACAGAAACCTATGGTAAACTTTACTCCACGCAAGAAGACATCATTGAAACCTTACGCCTTTGGTTGAAGGACCCTTTTACTCAACATCTAGAGGTAGAAACCTATACCTGGGATGTATTACCCAAAAACATGCAAACAAATAGTGTCAATGGCATTATTCGAGAGTTAAACTGGGTGAAAAAAAACTTAGATAATTATGCCTAAGTTGAATAAAACGGCCATCATCAATATCGTTGGTCTCTCTAAAAAAATCATTGGATCTAAAACTCCATTTTTAAATCAATGGATCCGGAATAAAAACCTTTCTTATATCGATCCCGTACTGCCCGCAGTGACCTGTTCGGCTCAAACTACCTACCTCACGGGTAAATGGCCGAGTGAACATGGCATCGTTGCTAATGGATGGTTTTTTAAAGAGCAGCAAGAAATCAAACTCTGGGTGCAATCCAATAAACTGGTTCAATCCCCAAGTATTTGGGAAAATGCTAAAGAAAGGGATCCAAATTTTACCTGTGCTAATATGTTTTGGTGGTACAATATGTACTCAAAGGTGGACTATTCTGTGACTCCCAGACCCCAATACCGTGCCAATGGATTGAAGGTGCCTGATTGTTATGCCTATCCACCTAATTTACGTCAGAAACTGCAACAAGAACTGGGGACTTTTCCACTTTTTGATTTTTGGGGTCCAAAAACCACCATAAAGTCTAGCGAATGGATCGCCAAAGCCTCTTTAAAAGTTCATAACTGGCATAATCCTGATTTAATACTTATCTATCTGCCCCATCTTGATTATGTCCTCCAAAAATTTGGACATGATCCCAAGTATCTTGACCAAGATTTGGCCGAAATCGATAGGGTCTGTGCACAACTTGTTACAGCTCTTGAAGACAAAGGGGTACACGTAAATATACTTTCAGAATACGGTATTACAAATGTACACCAGCCCATACATATCAATCGCTTGCTCAGGTCAATGGACCTCATAGAAGTTCGAGAGGAAAATGGACTTGAGATACTCGATGCAGGTGCATCAAAGGCTTTTGCTATGGCTGACCATCAAGTCGCCCATGTCTATATAAATGATAAAAGTAAAACAAAGGAAATTGAAAATAACTTAAGAGCTTATCCTGATATCGAACTCGTATTAAATGCTGACGAGCAACAAGCATATCACATCAACCATGATCGCAGTGGTGATCTGGTCATCGTGGCCAAAGAAAAATGTTGGTTTACCTATTATTATTGGGAGGACGACAAAAAAGCTCCTGACTTTGCTCGGACCGTGGCTATTCATAACAAACCTGGATATGATCCCGTAGAAATGTTTTTCGATCCAAAAAAAAAGTTGATCATACCTAGAATCCTCTTGAAGCTTCTTGGAAAAAAATTAGGATTCAGGACGCTCATGGATTTCATTCCTTTAGATGCGAGCCTAGTCAAAGGGTCTCACGGGCGTATTCAATTAAAAGATGAAGACAAAGCCGTATATATTGGTAAGCAGGAGGTTACAACTCACTTAAGTCCTACCGCCATTCATGATATTATTTTAGCTCAAGTATTTGTCTAAAGTATTTAAAAACACTCCTTTTAAGGAGTGTTTTTAATTTCAATAGCCTTGAAACCTTTAGCCATCAAAGCATCGTTCAAACGATTCATATCCTCTGATAAGAGAGTATCTAATTGAGTCAGCAATTGAGTCAATGCCCCTTTCAGTTCATCAAATACCACATAAGCCGCATCCGTGGGTCTTGCCTGCCCATTTTCCACACTTCTTCTCAAGGAAGCCAATCGGTTATTCAATTTAATGGGGAAGTTCAGGGGATCTTGATTACTCTGATTTTTGACCTGATATAAGGTCTCTTCGATGGTACGCGTTTTTTCAATGATCTCTTGTGCTGAGGTATTTAAAGCACTCAGCTCCTGATTTTTCATCAAATGCACTAATTGATTACGAAGGGATCTGATTTGAATAACCGCCTCATTTGCAGAACTTGTTTGGTTTCTAATTTGAATAGATAAATCAAATTGAAGTTGCAGATCAGCTGGCGTAATTTCTTCTAAATTAGGATCTATCTTAATTTCAAAAGTTTCTGTTTTTTGTACATCCCCAACCCTAATTTTTACCTGATAATTCCCTAGGGGTGCTAAGGGACCTCTTTGAGGTCGGGCACTCCAAATAATCATCCCATCAAAAGAGGTAGCCCCAGGATAACGCAAATCCCAAGTGAACGTATTTAATCCTTTTGCAGTCGTTGGTACAGTACTCCCTCCACGCATCCATCTTGAAACATTTGGATCTGGAACATATTTATAATTAAATCCTGAATATGAGTGGATCACTACACCGTTATAATCCATAAGATCTATATGAACCGTATCCGCTTGTTCTTTTAAATAATATTGAATTTTGGCAGGGTAAATACCTCTAATAGGATCACTAGGCGGATACAAAATGACCTCATCTGTTTGATTCACCTCTGCCGCACTTCGAAAAGGAATGATGTCATCCAAAATCCAAAAACCTCTTCCATGTGATCCCAAAACCACATCATTATCCCTTAATACCAAATCACGTATGGGAGTATCGGGAAGATTGAGTTGTAAAGATTGCCACATTGCCCCGTCATTAAAAGATACATAGACCCCATGTTCTGTCGCCAAATACAACAACCCTTCTTGCACTAAATCCTCTCTAATCGCTCTGGCAAAATGACCAGATTCAATGCCAATCGTTATTTTTTTCCATGTTTTACCAAAGTCATTGGTTTTAAAAACATAGGGTTCTCTATCGTCGGTCTGATAACGATTGGCAGCTAAATATAAAGTGCCTGGTTTAAACTTACTCTCTTCAATTATACTTACTCTAGAAAACTTAGGTAATCCTTTTGGAGTGATGTCTACCCACTTCTTGCCCCCGTTTCGGGTGATGTGCACTTTGCCGTCATCGGAACCAGCCCAGATCGTATTGACATCGTGATTAGAGGGTGCTAAGGCAAATACAGTCGCATATATTTCAGGACCGTTCATGTCTTTAGTGATGACACCTCCAGTAACTCCCAAAGTTGCCGGATCCGCATAGGTCAAATCTGGACTGATTTTCTCCCATGTTTGCCCGTCATTGGTTGTTTTCCAAATATGCTGAGAGCAAGTATACATGATCTGATCGTCCAAAGGGGAAAACATAATAGGAAAGGTCCATTGCCAACGTTCAGGCAAAGCGCTCGAAGGCTCTCCCGAAAAAAATCGTGGATAAACCTGTATGTCTCTTTTTTGACCTGTTTTTCTATTATATCTAGTCAGTAATGCCCCTTGACTACCTGCATAAAAAACGTCTGGATTAGTTGGGCTCTGTGTAATCCATCCACTTTCACCCCCACCTACGGGATAGTACCAGCCATGATTAGGTCCTCTTGCTTGCATGTGGCACCATCCATCAGATGGCATGGCTAAAGTACTGTTATCTTGCTGGGCTCCAGCAACATGATAAGGAACATCACTCGTTGTCATTACATGGTAGAATTGAGTGGTAGGATAATCTTCTTCCGTCCATGACTTTCCTCCATTTACTGAAACAGTCCCTCCTCCGTCATTAGAACTGATCATGCGAAGTGGATTGTTAGGATCAATCCATAGATCATGATTGTCGCCATGTGGTACTTTAATTTCTTGATCAAAAGTGATCCCCCCATCCGTTGATTTCCAAAATTGCACATTGAGACCATAGACCGTTTCACGATCAAAAGGATCGGCATAAATTCTTGAATAATAAAAAGCCCTTTGTCTTAATTTTCTTTCACTATTTACGCGAAGCCAGGTCCATCCTCCATCATCAGATCTGAAAATACCCCCTTCGTTTGCCTCGACAACCGCCCATATACGATTGGGATCCGCTGGGGAAACGGTCACCCCGATTTTACCTATAGGGCCTTCAGGCATACCTGGATTTTTGGTAAGTTCAATCCAAGTATCTCCACCATCAAGCGATTTAAAAAGCTTACTGTCTGGACCTCCTCCCCACATTTTCCATGCTTTGCGATATACTTGCCAAGTTGAAGCATAAAGTATTTTAGGATTAGTACGATCAATAATCAGATCTGCTGCACCCGAACGATCACTTACATAAAGTACTTTCTGCCAATTATTACCCCCATCGACCGAACGAAAAATACCTCTTTGCTCATTCTCACCATAGGGGTGACCCAAGGCCGCTACATAAACAATATCAGGATTGGTAGGGTGCACCCTAATTCTTGATATGGCCTGCGTTTCTTTAAGTCCAAGGTCTCTCCAATTTTTGCCACCATCGATAGACTTATAAATACCCTCTCCTTGAGTAATACTCCCCCTTAGCTGCGTTTCACCACCTCCAATATAAACAATATCAGGATTTGTTTCCGCCACAGCAACTGCTCCAATACTTGATGACTTGATCTGACCATCGGTAACAGGAAACCAATCATTACCTCCATCGATCGTTTTCCATAATCCTCCACCGGTTGCTCCAAAATAATATTCATTGACCCGACCCGGACTTCCTGTTGAACTGAGTGATCTTCCTCCTCTATCTGGGCCTATATTTCGCCATTTATAGCCTTCATAAAATGAGGGATCGACGGGTTGATTGACCCTTTGAGCCATGACATCCAACTGATTAAAAAAATGAGCTGATATTAGTAGAACAAGGTAAATGAAAGACCTTAATAATTGCATATCGATAATTTTTAATAAATATATATTAAGATAAACAAAAAAATAGAGCTAAACTATTTTATAGCATTCCCCTATTTAATCTGTCTTGTTTACATTATATATTAAAGATGTAACAGGAGTCACTGATAATTAATGCTATTTAGATGAGTAATGTATTTTATTTACTGATGTTCTCCAACATTAAATTTCTAACAGTAAACACCCTCACTTATCTATTAAGTAAGGATGTTTTCCTTTAATTTCGGGTAAGGTAATAAGCTCAATTAAAATGAATTATTATTCTACACCGCACAAAAGCACTGTTTTTTACAGAGAGAGAACTCATCCATCAAAATTCTGCTCTAAAAAAGGTGACCTAATTTATAACAAGTCCCATTGGAGGAGAGCTCTCTATTCCCATTCAGGAACTATCAAACTTATCTCCCTATAAATAAGTTGACTAATTCTGTAGTCGATCTAAAAACTACTCAGGAACCGAGATTAATGAACACGTTTGAACCAATTCATCTTGAATGCATCTTTACCAACAAATAGAAAATAAATTACTCCCGAAAAAAAGCATTATTTTGAAATGATTATTCTTTGTGGACTCATCAAATTATTCTTTGATTTTATTAGATAAATTCCTACCGATAGTCCCGTCAAATCTACTTCTCCAGCGTCTATATAAAAATTGAGAACTTTTTTCCCAGATAAATTGAACATTTCCAGTACCTCCACTTCTTTGATATTGGAGGCTTTTATATACATAATGTCTTTAGCTGGATTTGGATAAAAAGCAAAAGGTATGGGTTGCTCCTTTAAATCAATATTTAAAATTTCTTCCTTATATATCCAATTGAACTGAGATGCTGCAGTATTACTATTACCTGCCACATCTACAAAAGTGCCTACTGCTACATCAATAGTGTTAGCCCCATCAACTGATGGGGTAAAAATAGCCGTGTAAACTAAAGCACTAATTGCCGAAAAGCTACCTATGCTGCCTCCTGTGACAGTGATATCATCGACTGTGAAATCTTCAGTTTCTTCGCTGCTTGTAAAAGTTATGGTTAAATTAGGGTCATTAGATATGGTACCTTGTGCAACCGGACCCTCACTATTTGCAGCGGTGATCTCCATGTTAGGTGAAGTGGCATCGTAAGTCCAATTGAACTGAGATACTCCCACATTGCTATTACCTGCTGCATCTTCAAAAGTGCCCGCTGCCACATCAATAGTAGTGGCCCCATCAATTGATGGGATGAAAGTAGCCGTATAAACTAAAGCGCTGTTAGCGGAAAAGCTACTTATGGTACCTCCAGTGACGGTGATATCATCGACTGTAAAGTCTTCAGTTCCCTCACTGCTCGTAAAAGTTATGGTTAAATTAGGGTCATTAGATATGGTACCTTGAGCTATCACTCCCTCAGTATTCGCAACGGAAATTTCCATAGTAGGTAAGGTACCATCATAAGTCCAACTGAACTGCGATGCTGCCGTATTACTATTACCTGCTGCATCTACGAAAGCATCCGCTGCCACATCAATAGTAGTAATTCCATCAGCTGATGGGGTAAAAGTAGCTGTGTACACTGAAGCGCTCGTTGCCGAAAAACTACTAATGATTCCTCCAGTCACAACAATATCATCAGCTGTAAAATCTGTGGTTCCTTGACTAGCTGTAAAAGTAAGTGCTAAGGAATCATCATTAGATTCTATATAATTAGCTACAGCACCTGTACTGCTTGCAGCGGTGATGGTCATAGTAAGATTGATTATAGGACAATCATTCCATTTGACCGTACTTCCCCCATATAACTGAAATTCAGTTTCACCCGACACCTGTAAACTTCGAAAATAATGATCTGTTGTAAAAACTGAACCTGCCTCAGACAAAACGTTGCAATCAGTAGCTATTCCACTAAAACCCTCATAATCAGTACCAGAAACAAAAGCTACTCCTGTCAAAAAAATAAATTTATAATCACCTCTTCCCATACTTATGGTATCAGTCCAAATACCATCATCATCGGGATCTGTCATGGCATTGCAATTTGTACAAAAATTGTCCCATTCACCGTAAATGTAAGGTGGCGTTTGAGCACCTACATAATTAGAAAGGTCTAGAGAAAATATTACATCAACCGGATCATATCTTTCATCTCCTCCACTAACATTAAAATTAATTATCCCATTCTCCTCGCTGATATCTGCAATTTCAATTCCTGAGGCGTCTAAGTTGTAAGTTTTTGAATTAGGTGAAGTAGTATCTGTAAATGAAGTATTTTCGGAGCTTCCCGGAAAAAGATCTCCATCATCGGAAGGGCCATCTTCGATATACAAATGACCCAATCCATCCGCTTGTTCCAGATCTACCAATCTATGACTTTCATCAGCATTATCGGAATTATCAGTTACTCTCTGATTATCATCAATATGCCAAATAGCTAGCCCACTCCCTTCTATAAAAGAATCTTGACCACTTTTTTGCCTATTCTCAAGAAGAAAATATTCACCTGGAACAGAGGTATTTACCTTATAAACAGTTGTACTTAATGTTGATGCAGCCAAAAAATAAGAGCCGTTTGTTACCTTTTCAGGAATAATCCATCCCAAATTAATTCTACTCCAAGCCGACATAAATCCAGGAACTTTTTCATCTCCTAGCCAACCCCCACCAGCCATCAATCCCCAACTACCTATACCGGTAGAACTGTAATCGATATCGTATAAATCAGGTAAATTCAATCCATGACCAAATTCATGGCAAAAAACACCTATGCCCACCATCCCTCCTGATCCATTATTAGAATATATACGTCTTTCTGGATTCACCATATAATCATTAATAACGGTACCATCATATATTGTGCCATATTCACTACCGAGTGCTCCTCGGTGACTCCAAATAAAATCTTCTTGGCTCCCCTCTTCAGCACCTTGCCCTGCATGAACTAAAATAATTCCATCTATACTGCCATCCTTATCATTGTCATAGATAGAAAAATCAATACCCGCAGCCTCTGCCGCATCGACTGCCTCACGAACCAAACCTTTCGTCCTATCGTAAC
This sequence comes from uncultured Flammeovirgaceae bacterium, assembly GCA_913050055.1. GTDB lineage: Bacteria > Bacteroidota > Bacteroidia > Cytophagales > Cyclobacteriaceae > UBA4465. Next base: position 17,981 of record CAJXAT010000038.1, read on the forward strand.
CATTTTTCTTACCATAATATAAATGAGCACTGTCCGCTCTATACCATCCCACCACATCTGCATTTACATCTAGCTTGTTATCTGATACCTTAAGATAGTAATCTCTGAAACTGCCCGTACTGTTGTAATCTTCCTGATTCATGAAATTTTCAAATTCTGCAACAGTATGTGTTCCCTCTAAGTCTGGATAATCAATTAATAAAACCAATACCTTATGCGTCCCTTGCTTCGGAAAAGCTAAATTAATTTCTGAATCTTTGGACGAAGATGTACCCGTTATTCGGGCATTTGATAATTCTTTGGGAGTAATAGTTGATCGGAGGTGCTTCGCCTGTTTATCAAGAAAATTCTGCTTATCCACATTGTTCTTATCTTCTCGAACTAAAAAACCAGAGGGAATCAATCGATTGTTGTCCATTTGTGCATATTCATAAACCCCATCTTTATTTTTTACTATACTGTACCCATCCAAAGTTTCGGTCCAAGAGTTCTTCATACTGCCCTTACCTATAATACTAATTTTAGTACCGTCAAGCTGGGTGATCTCAATCGCATAGGGTGAAGCGGGACAATCTGAAACAGGAATTTGTGCCTTAATTTCAGACATGAATACAAAAGAAAGTAAAGCAAAAGTGGTGAGGAAAGTTTTCATAAAAATAGTTTTAAAGAGTTAGATTAAAAAAACTCCATCAATTATTTTGTAAAATACTAACATTATTGGTAGTCATTTCAATTATGCTTATATTTTATTGACACTTTCAACCATTTAAGGAGTAGAAATGACTTATGAAATAACCAGCGGCTCGTTCAATTTATCCAATAAAATATTATCTGAAGTTGTCCATGCTAATCTAGATATGGTGGGTGGGATGGACTATACCGAAGAAGAGCATCTTTTTGCTGAAACACTGATGAACACATTTAATTCTGAAGGTCTCTCTCCGGAGGTGGCTGCTTCAGTAGCGCCCTTTCCCATTTCAAAAATTACTGGAAATTATTCTACCGATTCAGGTGATCTAAGCTGGATTGTTCCATTCTTTAAGTATGTCTGCAGCAACTTGGCCCCAAGTACGCCCGGACATAGCTGGCAAACAGTAGCGGCAGGTGGAACTTCTATGGACATCAAAGGAATGACGGTAGCAGCTAAAACTATGGCCATGACGGCTATAGACCTTTTCGAAAATCCAGCGATCATTGAAAAAACTAATTGTAATTATATAAAAGGTGAGGTACTCAATTTAAATATGAGCCCATGATTGGTGATCGCACACCCGCATCAGATTATGCTGGGAAACATTAAAAAAACTGATCCCTGTTTTTAGCGATAGACCTTCTTGTAAGAGAAACCCTCAGAAAAACCTGCTTCAGATACCCAGGTTCATTAGATACTCACGTTCAAGAGAAATATTTTAAATACAGTAAACCAAAATGGATCATCTTAAAAATAATACCTTTTAAAGGCCTCAATAGCTTCATATTCTGCTAAGCCTAATTGATGGTACCTCTTGGCTGTTTCTTGATTTCGATCAGCTGCACGCTGCCAAAATTCTCTTTCGTCACTCCCCGGAAAAACAGCTGTATCTTTTTGTGATTGATGCTTGAAAATAGCTTTCTTTTTTCTGAGCACCTCACTCGGACTTAAAGGAACAGCCATTTCTATTTCTTCCACCGACCATTCTTGCCACGCTCCTCTATACAACCATAACCAACAATTACTCATAAAAGATGATTTCTTAAGCGATTCTATGGACTTAAAAATAGCATCTAAGCAAACTCGGTGAGTTCCGTGAGGATCTGAAAGATCTCCCGCAGCATATATTTGATCTGGTTTAATGGCTTTGATCAACTCTGTTATGATCTCAATATCGGCATCACCAATTGGTTTTTTTTCTATAGCCCCAGTTTCATAAAAGGGCATGTCAAGAAAATAGACATGTTCATCTGGAATGCCCACATATCTACAAGCGGCTTTCGCTTCGCCCCTACGAATCAATGATTTAATATTTTGTACAATATCAGTATCAATTTCTCCAGACTTTTTATCACTTATGGCTTGGAGTACCTCTTTATATAAAGAGTTAGTATTTGCCGGTTGGTCTTCATAATTATTCTTTAGGTCTACATAAAAATCTGCAAAGCGAACAACTTCTTCATCAAAGACGGCAATATTTCCAGAGGTTTGATAGGCGACATGAACCTCATGTCCTTGATCAACCAAGCGTAAAAATGTTCCACCCATAGAGATAACATCATCATCGGGATGTGGACTGAAAATAATGACCTTCTTTTTGGCAGGAAGCGCTCTTTCAGGTCTGTAAGTGTCATCCACGTCTGGTTTACCCCCAGGCCAACCGGTTATCGTATGCTGAAGCTCATTAAATATCTTAATATTAATATTATATGCCGTATCGTTTTCTATAATCAAATCACCCATCCCATGATCACTGTAATCTCGAGCGGTCAATTTCAAAATAGGCTTTGTTAACTTTTCACACAACCAGATCACCGCTCGTTTCGTTAATTCAGAGTTCCAATCTATAACACCCAGCGTCCATGGGATTTTTCTTCGCGATAATTCAGATCCTGCTGCTGCATCTAAAATAAAGGATGTATTGGGGTGAAATTGTAAAAAGCTTGCGGGAACATTGTCTGATGGTGAGTTTTCAATCGCTTGAGCTACAATATCAGCCTTGGTCTCGCCCCAAGCCATAATGATGATCCGCCGGGCTTTCATAATAGTCCCTACGCCCATGGTTATAGCTTTAATGGGTACATTTTCTTCACCAAAAAAATCACTGGCCGCGTCAATTCGAGTAATCGAATCCAAGTTTACCAATCGCGTCATCGATTGAGATGAAGATCCTGGTTCGTTAAATCCGATATGACCCGTCCGTCCAATACCCAAAATTTGAATATCTAAACCACCATACTTATCTATTTCCTCCTCATAACTGAAGCAAAAATCACCGACTGATGTTTTACTCAGTGTACCCTCCGGTATGTGAATATTTTCTCGTTTTATATCAATATGATCAAAAAGATGTTCATGCATGAACTTTACATAGCTCTGCAAAGCATTGGGATCCATAGGATAATATTCATCCAAATTAAAAGAAATTACATTTTCAAAACTTAAATCTTCTTCATTGTGTAAACTAA
>CAJXAT010000039.1 GCA_913050055.1 uncultured Flammeovirgaceae bacterium
TAAGGGCAGTGAAGTTGTAGGGCTATTTCCTTTTATGGTGATGAATGGGAGCAGTTGCTGGATATCTACGGCATCGAGCTCGGGTAAAGCTTGCAATTCGTATAAATTGTAAAACGAATCTTGCATTGTTCGGTATCTTAAAAGGGCCCGGATCTGACGGCTCCCCAAAAAGGGTAACGAGGAGAGTTCATTTTCATTCACCTGATTCAGGTCGAAGGGTGCTTGCGTAATATGGATGTGTTGCCGATAGATATCGTCGTAGTTCAGCTCCATATCTTCAGTTTGAGATAAATTGCTAAGTAGCTGCTGAATATCAATTACTTGATGGGTTTGAGCTTATAATTGTATGTGGGTTAGGATCCCTAACATTAATTTGAGCCTTAAATTCATCGAAAGCCTATAGAAAATTCATTTATAGACCCTAAGTTAGGTTGCTCAGTGAAGGCATTATCCAATGTAAATTTTTGAATTAATAGACCCAGACCCACTGAAAATGATTGAATTTTGGTGTTAAAACCTGTTAGGAAAAGAAGTTGTTTGACGACTTCTTATTCTAAGCCAAATTTGAATAAGTGATCGGTGACTGAGCTTGTTCTACTTCTCCATTGAGTTTAAGACCAGTAATCGGATGATAAGAGAGGCCTAGTTTTAAAATCATAGGAATTGAGGTCGTCACTTCTCGATACCATAAGGTTTTGGCATTACTTATGGACATACCTAATAGATGGGTGGGCGTGAGATCGGCCAAACCTCCCAAATCAAACTTGGGTGTATACATGAAACTGGTTGATAATTAAAGATCCAGCTAATGAAAATCTTTGTATTTTATTGCCTATGCCAATGCGTATTTGTTGTTCATTGTAAAAGGGATCTCCAAATTTCAAGATGGCGGCACCTAAATTATATTTTTCGGAATGATGTACATAGCTTGCCGCGAGCATTTGAAAAAAAGAGAGGCCAAATGGGCGCTTGTAGCCCAAAAAATAATGAGAATGCTTAATGCGAGCCAAGGCACCTATATTGTTGAATATAGACCATCCTTCGCTCAACGTGAGAGATACTCCTGACATCCTCGTGCTTCGCGCGCCTAGTCGGGTTGGCTATTTGTCTGATGCTCTGGAGGGTGCTGAATAATAGGACGGCGGCAAATAAAAATTTCTTAATCATGTTAAGTTCAGTTAATACAACCTGATCTGCTCAGTGTTATTAGCCAGATCATTCATTAAATATTAATTTTATTGTTTGTATAATGCAATTAACTTTAGGTGAACGATGATTATAAGGCTATCAATATTGATATTAATGTGGTCAGTTACTTTAGTACTCGCTGCTCAGGATACGACCTATTACCAGGATTCTGGTGAGATGAAATCCATAGGCCTGAGTATTGATGATCAAAGAGTGGGTCTCTGGAATTTCTATTATGTTAGTGGCACTCTGAGTGCACAACTCGTTTATCGTGAAGGTAGTTTGGATGGAAAGCAGCAGTATTATTACCCTAATGGATCTTTGCAAGCCATTGAAATTTGGGATCAAGATGCTTTACAAGATTCTGCGTTTTATTATCATGAAGAGGGAGCCTTAGAGAAGAAAGGGAGGTATCTCAATAATTTATATTCGGGGATATGGGAATTTTATCATCCCAATGGGAATTTGAAAAGAAGGGGTAATTTTGAGCAAGGAAGTCCCATTGGTCATTGGCAATTCTTTTATGAACAGGGGGTACTTTGGCAAGAGGGTACATTGGTCTCTGGATTGGAGTCAGGTTCTTGGCAATACTACGATGAATTAGGTCAACTTCAGTACATAGGAGTATTTGATCAGGGAAAACAAATAGGGCTTTGGTATAAATACAATCGGCAGGGCAAAAAGAAAAAATGGAAGCAATTTGACTAAAGGTCGGCCTTTATATTCAGAGCAAAATTACGTTCATTTTCAGAATTATAGGAGTATTCCAAACGTATGACCATGTCATACATTGCAATAAGGTCCAAACCTACTCCGAAACTATAAAGTAATTGATTGGTTAGTCTACTGCTGATTTCATAGTTAGGATAATTATCTACCCAGGCAAAGTCAGCAAAGAATTTGAGATAAGTGGCCATTCTAAATTGAGCAAATTGGGAGATCGGCATGACGTTTCGAATGTCTTTCGACCAGTCAAAAACCTTTTTTCTTATTGTGTTTTTTTGAAGTAAAAACTTCGAGCCTTCTATTAAGTCCAATTCAAAACCCCTGGCTAGGGCATCATTATAGCCGAGTCCTTGATAGTTGAAATAAGGTTGCTCAGCAGGAAAGGTTTGCAGCCCCATGATGCCATTGGCTAAAAAAAAGTCATTTCCTAGAGAACTGTATTTATTGAATTTTAGGCTAACCGTAGAAACACTAAATTGATTTCGATGTCCCAAGCCAATGTTTTCAAGAGAAGCCTGTAAAAATGTTCCTGAAGTAGCAAAACGCTTATTGTTTCGATGATCACTGATAAAATTATAACTCAATCCAAAATAGCTTTGTTTTTTTTCTTGATTGAAATGATAATTAGGATTTAAGCGCACAACGGTATCAGATACTTCACTTTGCAGATAGTTTAAATTGATTTGATGAAAAATGTAAAAGGATGGGCGATAGGTATAGCTGGTCGAAGCAAAATATTCCTTTTTATTGATGACATCTGAATTAAAAAAATCAGGTACATGATCTTTGGTTATGTAGGATACATTTTCACTTTCGTTGTAAGAATAGGTAAAACTTAGACCATGTTTTTGCTTTTTATCAATGAAAGGAATCATATAATCAAAAAGTAAATTTCTTTCAAAACCTACTTTTCCTATGAATTTTAATGTTTGATTTTGACCTCCAAGGTTATATTGAGTAAGTCTCAAACCATAATTGAAACGGTTTATATCACCTTCTCTATTGATTAGCCAATCCATTAAATTCCGATCAGCTATGTCTATTAACGGTGCGGGAAAAAAATACCATCGCTCATCAACTTTAACAAAAATATTTATCGATGCTTTTGCAGGGTCTTCTAAAATCTCAATAGAGACGGTATTGAATAAATTAGTATTGAGGATATTTATTTTATCTAATTCAATACTTTTTTTGATATCCTCGAGCGTGCTATAAATTCCCTTTTTTAAACTCATTTCTCTAAGAATAATTTTTTCTTTGGTCTTTTTATTTCCTAAGATAAAAATCTTATCGACTCTTAATAGTGAGTCATCCATAGGAAGATCAGATGCATTTTGAGCTTTCAAGTTTAGGATTGAAAGGATAAAAATAAAAACAGGTAAATAGAGGTTATTATTCAAGCTGATATCTTAGAGCGTAGTATCTATTCAATTAAGAACGCAAACAGAACTAAAATTATTGGTTAGACCAAATCAATTATCTAGTTTTGTCTTATGAAAATGCTTTTTCGCAAGTTGTTGACCCTGCCCATTGTTATCTATCAACTCAGCATTTCTCCATTTTTACCAAGTTCCTGTAGGTTTATCCCATCATGTTCTCATTATGCCAAAGAGGCCATTATCAAGCATGGAGCATTCAAAGGATTATTTTTAGCTGCCCGAAGGTTCTCTGCTTGTCATCCTTGGGGGCGGAGTGGGTACGATCCTGTTCCTTAGAATCATATTTTTTCCAGTTCATCCAATTCTTCATCGAATCCACTGGATAAGATGGGAAATCTACACCAAGTCCTTGGATCTACATTAAAGGCATCCATATGAAAGCTTGGCGCTAGTCGTTCTCTTTTCCATTGATTAATAGACCAAAGGCTAAAAAATTTCTTGATCCAATTTTTAATATCTGCCCCGTATGCGGGCTTCATTTTTTCGTAGATCATGGTGGGAGAATATTTATGTTGGATCGCCCATCGTTCAATTTCTACTAAAACCTTGAAAGGCATAAGATCTGTTTCATCTTCTTGTTTTTTATTTAGAGGTCTCAGTTCTGCCGTAGGAGTAAGGTTGTTTACGTTACTTAATCCCACATATTTTAAGGTATTTTCGGCATATTTTAGCCACTCCATGATAAAATACTTATCTACCGCAGCAATAGGTGAGATACTTCCGCTGGTATCACCATCCATAGTCGTATAGCCCACATCACCTTCACTTCTATTGGAGGTGGTTAGTAATAGGGAATGATTGATATTCGCTAACATCCAAATGATGGGAGATCTACTTCGAGCTTGGATATTTTGTAGGGTGATGTCATCTTGATCCCAAGTGAGTTTTCTCCCAATGGCATCCTCAATGGTATCGCAAAATCCTTTTACATGGTTATCAATGTTCCACTCATAATGGGTAGCACCTATGAACTCAGCTAATTTCCGTGCGGAGGCTGCGGTTTCTGCAGAGGAGTTTTGAGTACCTTGATAAGCAGTAACCATTATTGAAGCCATTATCTCCTTGATATTTTTTAAGTCGACAGGGAGCTTTAGTCTTCTTATTACCGTTGCAATTCCTAATTCTTGAATTGCCAATTCCACCATTCTACGTACCATGATGGCAATAGTGCTCGAATCAGCGCCCCCACTCAAGGAGAGTACAAATCCTTTGTTTTTACTTTTTATCAAGTAATCAAAAAGGGCTAGGGGCAGTACTTGACTCATTTCTTCGAGTTTGCTCGTATAATCTTTCTTTATATTTGTGGAGGAGGTTTGGCTATCAAAGTTCACCTCACAATAGAGTATATTGAACGGTTTGAAGGAAAATCGGGTATTATGCCCAATCAAATTTCCATTTTGAGCAATTAAAATATCGCCATCATAAATCATTCTACCGGCTTCATTGCCAAGTAGATTGGTATAAAGGTAGGTGCAATTGAATTTTTTTGAACTAGAGACCACAAGTTGTTCTCTGTATTTTTCTTTTTCAAAAGCAAAATGGCTGGCGCTTGGATTGAGTATGAGTTCAATCCCTTGGGTGGCTAAATGATTGGCGGGACGATCTTCTTGCCAAGCATCTTCACAAATTTCAAATCCAATCTTTATATTTTTTATTTCTAAGGAAATAGCACCGATCTGAATAGGTTGACCTGCAATATTTAAAGTTTCTATTTTATGGTAGGGCCAAGAGGAGAACCATCTTTTTTCATAGTGAATGCCGTCATTCGCTAAATTATGTTTGGCATAAACACCGAGAATTTTCTTATCTTCAATAATCGCAATACAGTTATAGATTTGGTCTTCAAATCGGACAGGTAAACCCAAAGAGGTAATGAGACCCGAGGTGAAAGGGAGGAGTTCAATCAATTTAGCATGTGCGGTCTCACAAAGCCAGGTACTTAAAAACATATCTTCACAGCCATATCCAGTAATACAGAGTTCGGGAAGACACAAGAGCTCAATGTTATTTTTTTGAGCTTCTTGAAAAGCATTTTTAATGTTTTTCAAATTATGGTTCCAATCCATTGGAATTTGGTTAAGGCAGGCGCCTCCAATACGCAAAATTCTACTCATCGATTTGCTCTTTCAATACTTCTAAAGTCCTCCTTGCAGCATCTTGCGATGCCTTTTTTTTACTTAATCCATAACCAATTTCGTAAACTTGTTCGTCAATGAGTACTTGCGTTGTAAATTGTTTTTTCTTAATTGAGCCGTTTAAATCGAGTGCTTTAAAGGAGATTTGCTTATTTTCTTTTTGTGCCCACTCAATTAGTTTACTTTTATGATTGGTGGTAGTGTGTATTAACTCATCCAAATCATAATGGGCAAGTATGATTTTTTCAATGATAAATTTGCGGCATTTCGAAAACCCTTTATCTCTATAAACGGCCCCAATTAATGCTTCCAAAGAATCACCAAAAATTGATTTAGGTATGACCGCGTACTGATTCTTATAATATTTAATCAGTTGATTCAGACCTATTTTTCTTGAAAGCAGATTTAGGGATTCTCTATTGACAATTTTTGATCTGATTTCTGTCAGAAATCCTTCATCTTTAAAAGGAAATTGGGTGAACAGGTAGTCTGCTACGACCATGCCCAGCACCGCATCGCCTAGATATTCTAATCTTTCATTGGACTCTTTAATTCCTTGGAAATTTACGGCAGCAACACTACTATGGTTTACCGCTAATTTGTAGAGGTCAACATTGTAAACAAGTTGTCCGGTGATGGATTGGATTGCGTTTAAAAAAATGCGTTCTTTTTTTGAGAAAAATAGGTTACGTAGGCTCGCTAAATTATGAAAAAGCACTAAGCTTTGTATTTACCTAAAATAAGTGAGGTATTATGTCCTCCAAACCCAAAGGTATTGCTCATGACAACATCTACATTCCTTTTCTGAGCCTTATCAAAGGTTAGATTGATTCTGGCATCAATCTCAGGATCATCTGTAAAATGATTGATCGTAGGAGGGATGACTCCTTTTTCAATGGCCATAAGGCAGGCAATGGCTTCAATGGCTCCTGCCGCTCCCAGCAGATGTCCCGTCATGGACTTGGTCGAACTGATATTTAGGTCGTAGGCATGGTTGCCGTAAACTCTTTGAATGGCTTTTATTTCTCCAGAATCTCCCAAAGGCGTAGAAGTGCCGTGGGTATTTACATAATCTATTTCATTTCCATTCAAGCCTGCCTCTTCTAGGGCATATTGCATGACTTTGGTAATTCCTGTTCCCTCAGGGTGAGGTGCGGTAATGTGGTAAGCATCTGCAGACATCCCACCTCCCAAGACCTCCGCGTATATTTTAGCTCCCCTTGCTTTGGCATGTCCCAGTTCTTCAAGCATGAGGGCACCAGCTCCTTCACCCAAAACAAAACCATCACGGTCTTTATCATAGGGTCTTGACGCGGTTAATGGATCATCATTTCGCTCGGAAAGGGCTTTCATGGCATTAAAACCACCCATCGAAGCAATTTGTACCCCAGCTTCTGAACCCCCAGTTAAGATCATTTTGGACTTACCCAATCGTATGTAAGTAAAACTGTCATAAATGGCATGATTAGAGGAAGCACATGCAGATACTGTTGCATAGTTGGGCCCTCTAAACCCATATTTAATGGAGAGTATTCCTGGAGTAATGTCAATGATCATTTTGGGTATGAAAAATGGGTTAAATCTAGGGGAACCGTCTCCCAATCCGTAAGAAATGGCTTCTTCTTGAAATGTTTTCAATCCTCCAATTCCAGATCCCCAAATAACACCTACGGAATCTTTGTCTAAGCTTTCTAAGTTGATGCCACAATCTTTGACAGCTTCTTCGCCTACGACCATTCCAAACTGGGTATTGGGATCCATTTTTCTGACCTCTTTTCTATTTAAGTGGTCAAGGATATCAAAGTTCTTTATCTCACAGGCAAACTTTGTTCTGAATTTTTCTGGATCGAAACGTGTGATGGGACCAGCGCCATTAGTACCCTTTTCTAAACTTGACCAATATTCTTCTCTATTGTTGCCGATGGGTGTTAGGGCGCCAACCCCTGTTATGACTACACGTTTTAATTCCATTTGTATTGAACTGAACTTATTTAACGTTTTCTTCCAAATAAGTAATTGCCTGTCCTACCGTGCCGATGTTTTCAGCTTGGTCGTCAGGGATGGAAATATTAAATTCTTTTTCAAATTCCATGATTAATTCTACTGTATCAAGGGAGTCGGCTCCCAGATCATTGGTGAAGCTGGCGTCGGTAGTTACCTCAGGCTCTTCAACACCTAACTTATCTACAATGATCGCCGTTACTTTTTGAGTAATTTCTGACATTTATTTAATGTTTAATTTAAAATCTTTGCAAAGAAATACATATCCGATGTAAATTCAAACTCTTTAATTTATCCAAATGATGATGAGGATATTTATTTTTGTAATTTTAACATCTAATTTAACAATAAAAGCATAAACTCTAAATCTTGGTTTAACAAATAACATTTGCTTTTTGAAAATAGATAAATGAAAAAGAATAAGCTTGTTGTTCAACAGGATTATAGTTTCATATTGCTCGGCATCGTTTCAAGTATCAAAGAATACAGCCTTGCTTGGCACTTAAATCAAAGTGGTGTTTTTCATTTTGTAAAAGCTGCAGATCTCTATATTGACCTTAATAATGACTCAGAAATGATCATTTCAAACTATATTTGTAAATCAGAGCATCACACTTATACACTTTTAAGGAATCGACTAATTATTTCTTCTTTCCAGAGCCCTCTTTTGTTGTCCGAATTAAGTCAATTTGATTATTTTCTGAAATTAGAATCTAAAATTGATCATTTTGATTTGCAAATGTTGGTAAATAATTTGCGAGTGATTGATAAAATTGATTATTTGGCACGTCTGGACGTAAATAAAATAAAAAATAAAGAGAATGTCTTACACTGATAAAAATTGGATGCAAGGAGTACACCAAAAAGCAAAAATTATAGCGACGGTGGGTCCGGCTTCCAGAGAAAAAGAAATATTAATTGAACTAATCAAGGCAGGCGCAGATGTTTTCAGATTGAATTTCTCTCACGGCACCCACGAAGATCATCAAAAAACCATTGATATAGTCCGTGAGATCAATGCAGAATTGGGAACACATATTGCATTGCTGCAAGATCTACAAGGGCCTAAAATTCGTGTAAATCAAGTTAAAAATGGCGGTGTTGAAATTATTGAAGGCCAGACCTTAATCATTACAACAGATGATGTGCTAGGTACCAAAGATAAGGTCAGTACATCATATAAATTACTCGCCAAGGATGTTAACATAGGGGATTCTATACTTATAGATGATGGTAACTTAGAAGTAAAAGTGACCTCAGTACGGGGAGAAGATGTCCATACTGAAGTAGTTTATGGAGGTACCTTGAAGTCTAGAAAAGGGATTAACCTGCCTAATACGGTAGTTTCCGCACCTTCATTGACAGAGAAAGATCATGCGGATCTTGAATATGGTTTAAGGCAAAATTTAGACTGGGTAGCATTGTCTTTTGTAAGAAACGCTAGTGACATCATTGAACTTCGCAAGATGATGGAATATGCTGGGAGTCGTACTAAAATCATTGCCAAAGTTGAAAAGCCTGAAGCATTAGAAAACATTGATGAAATTATAGATGCAACAGATGGCGTCATGGTGGCTAGAGGTGATCTAGGAGTGGAAATCCCCGGTGAACAGGTACCTGTTTGGCAAAAAAAGATCATCGAGAAATGTAACCGATCAGGTAAACCCGTCATCGTGGCGACCCAGATGATGGAAAGCATGGTTGATAATCCTAGACCAACAAGAGCAGAAACCAATGATGTCGCCAATGCGATACTCGATGGAACAGATGCGGTCATGCTCTCGGCGGAGTCTGCTTCTGGTAAATATCCGGTGGAAGCCGTGCGGGCGATGGCCAATACGATCGCAAATATTGAGCATGCGGGAAGTGCTTTTTACAATAAAGCAAATGACTTTGATAATTCAGGAGAAGGTTCTCAGCTCAGTGATATGTTGATTAAGTCGGCTTGCGCGTTGGTTGAAGACAGTGATGCAAAAGCAATGGTAACGATGAGTAAATCTGGATACAGTGGGTATCGAGTGGCCATGTACCGGCCCAATTGCCCTATCTTTTTGGTAACCAATAATAAGGCCTTGCTCACGCAAATGAATTTGATTTGGGGAGTCAAAGGACTTTTTTATGATAAAGAGACTTCTATCAACGATACGCTCAGTGACATTGAGGCTATACTTTTGGAAAAAAACTTAATGGCTAAAGGAGATATTTACATTACTACTTCTTCGATGCCCAAACATTGGGACGGACATGCCAATATGATTAAAATCAAAGAGATTTAAAGTTTGGGTTGAACCAAGAGTACTTTTTCTTTCATGACGGCTACTTGTCCCGGGAGACTTCCTTTAATCTTTCTGACATATTTTCTTTCAGTATATATGACAGGTGCCATGTTTTCTGTTTTTCTTTTAGAGAAATAGGCTGCTAGTGCTGCGGCCCTTTCAATAACAGGTTTGGGAATGGGCAGAATACCTTGTTTTTTTATGACCACATGCGAGCCTGGAGCATCTTTAACATGGAGCCATAGGTCGTCTTTTTTGGCATAATCAAAGGTCAAAAGGTCATTGGATTTATTATTTCTACCTACATAAATGCTGTAATCAGCTATTGAAAAAGTATTGAAAGGGAGGGTAGTGGAGGTTTTTTCTAAAGCATTTGTTTTTATCAAGAGTTGGAGCGCTTTCCAGTCCTCTGTGAGTTCAATTACCGCAATTTTCTGATCGAGTTGTTGGATATGTTTTTTCTTGGCTGCTATGTTTTCTGTGATGTTGTTGATTTCAAGCTTTTGATTTTTAGACTTTCTGTAAAGTAGTTCTGCATTTTTTTGGGGAGAAATCTGAGGTTTTAATTTGATGGTTATATTGGCAGTCTCATGATAAAGATCTGGAACCTCAATTTGGGCATCGTTTGGATTGATATTATGTAGATTGGCCATAATGATGTGGGCGATTTCTTCAAGGCTTCTTCGGTCCCTCAAATGGGAAATTTTATCTGCACTTTTTTTTATATAATTAGCAGCTTGTTTTCTTTTTTTGTTGAGGTCGCGTTTGAGTTCATCTTTCTTCTGCTGAGTCAAATATTTTTGGGTAAATATTTTGTAGAGTTCATTACAAGCGATGATAGGATCATCGGTTTTGAAGCAATGAGTTTCGGTATTAAATAGGCTGATCTTGGGTAGTCCCTGATCTGAAACAAATAGGTGCGCAGTATTCAGGGATGCAATAAAAGCAGGTATAAATACTTTTTTCTCATTAAAATCCAGCTGCTCGTATTGCGTGTTGTTTTTAAGGTGATTTTTTATATCCTGATCAAACGTCTTTTCCAATGCCTCAAGACTTTCTTCATTTAATGTTGATACATCGGTGTCGCGAGCCAAGGATTGGGAATCATTGGGAGCCATTAGTTTGGATTTAAACGACTGGGGGGCTTTGCTTTTGTTGATTAAACTGATGTTTGATCTGCGACCATACAATTGGAACAAGAGCGCGCTATGATCATTTAATAATAGTTCAAAGGACCGATCAAAATGTATTTGGTTAACAGCTAGAATTTTTTTCCCAATGATTGATTCAAAAAGATTAACGCTGTTTTTTTTGGCTCTATTTAATACTTCCGGAAAGTACCACAGATTAAGTTGACTGTCTAAATTGGCTTGGATGTAAAAAGGATTATTATCTAATAATGTAAAGCCAAAAATCAGCTCATTTTTATTTTGACTGAAGCATGCTGTGAGATATGCCCCGGTGAGCAGGGTGCTTAATTTTTTTGAAAGTCGATTTATGAAATAATAATTGTGGTACATTATAGATCCAACTTTAGCCCATCATAGGCCAAGAAAATATTTTTGGGAAGTTCTTTGGCTACGCTCCGATGAAGTCCCATGGTATGACTGATATGGGTAAAATAGGTTTGCTCAGCACCTATTTGCTGTGCAATAACTAGGGCTTGATTTAGATTGAAATGACTGAGGTGCTCTTTTTTTTGTAAGGCATTGAGGATCAAAATCTTTGATCCTTTTATTTTCTCAAGCTCCTTTTCATCGATGGCATTGGCATCTGTGATGTAGGTGAAATCATCAATTCTAAATCCAAAAACAGGCAGTTTATGGTGCATGACATGGATGGGTGTGATATTGACCTTCTGGATATTAAATGGAGTATTTGTGATTTTATTTTCTGAAATCTTTGGGGTACCCGGATATTTTTTTTCTGCAAAGACATAAGCAAATTCTTGCCGAAGCTGGACCAGTACTTGCTTCCTGGCATAGATGGGCATATCTGCCTTTTGTTTGAAATTAAAGCTTCTCACGTCATCCATCCCTGCCGTATGATCTTTGTGCTCATGAGTATACAGAATGGCGTCTAGTTGACGGATCTGATTATTGAGCATTTGCTGACGAAAATCAGGTCCTGTATCCACGACTAAGCTTAATTCATCAGTTTGGATATGTATGGAGCTTCTTAAGCGTTTATCGCGAAAGTCCAGAGACTTACACACTTCACATTCACAGGTGATGACAGGTACGCCCTGCGAAGTTCCCGATCCTAAAACAGTTATTTTCAAAATTTGAGTTCATTTTGGCGAATGGCACTAAAAAATTTTCTATTGTGTTCGCTGAGTTCTTCTGGATTGAGGTTAATAGTTCTTATGATGTCTATAAGGCTGTTTATTTTTCCTTCAAGGGGAAAGTATTTATTAATTATGGCAATTTTGGAATCATTTAATAGGCAATATCCAGATTGAAAATTACCCTTTTCATAGCGCAGGATATAAGTAGATTCAGAAAAGAGATCTTCGAGTTTACTTAAAAAATGAGGGGTATACTTTATTTGCATGTCTTAAATATACTTATTAATCATCAGGACCATGTGGTCATAATTTAGAGATTTGTATAATACCTCATTAATGTCCTTGTAAATATATTGCGATGTTGAATATTTTTTTTATGTTTCCCGTGATGGCAACGATAGGAATGGTACGAATCGAAGGATATTCATGACTTCTTCTTTTTTGGGTACCTATAAGTCCATCCATAACCGGCATATTGAAGTCAAGGAGTATGAGATCTTAGGCATGTTTGGATAGTTTTTCAAGTGCTCTTTTACCGTTTTTTTCCGAATCAACATTGAAATTCTGCAGAAGTAATATTTGGTGAGTGAAATTTTGGATTGCCGTATGATCTTTGGCCAACAGTATTTTTTTGTTCATTTGATTTTAATCATTCGTTGTATTTTTTGAAGTTTAAGAAAAGAATTATTGAATGTTCTCAGTTAAAAGCCCAAATTAAGAAACTTATTTTGGATAATCAATTTTTCTATGAAGATCACTTGATGCGTAAATGATTTTAGGCCTAAAGAGGTGACTGCTCCCTTCATTTTATTAATTGAATCAAGATTTTCCTTACTATTTTTTTAACCTGGGTTTTTTTTAATGCCTTTAACACACCTCTGGATTCTGAGATAAAACCTGTTAATGATTTTAATTTTTGTTCATTACTAGAAATAGTTTTTTCCTTCTTTTGCTAAGTGTATTCTATATTAATGGGTGGTTTATTTGATTTTAAATAGGCTTAACTTTAGGTCTCAATTGCTGGATATGGGGAGATTTAAATTTATAATTACATAGAGTCATTTTACCTAACCAATGAAGCCTAAAAATATATTATTATCTATTGTAGGACCCACCGCTTCTGGCAAGAGTGATCTAGCCTTGAAATTAGCAGAATATTTTAAAACAAGTATTATTTCTGCTGATTCGAGGCAATTTTATCGCGAATTAAATGCAGGAACGGCAAAACCTTCCGAAGAAGAGTTAAAAAGGATTCCACATCATTTCATTAACTCACATGCTATAACGGAGGAATTTAACGTGGGTGATTTTGAGAAATCAGCTTTAGGTTTAATAAATGACCTTTTTAAGGAACACGAGATCTTGATTATGGTAGGGGGTTCGGGATTGTTCTGTAAGGCTATTTGGGAGGGATTGGACGAATTGCCAATAATAGACCCCGGCCTTCGCAGTGCCATCAACGAGGAAGTCTCAAAAAATGGATTGGACCCATTTTTAGCTGAGTTATCGAAAAATGATCCTGTTTATTTCAATCAAGTGGACCAGCAAAATCCGATGCGTATTAAAAGAGCTATTGAGGTCATTCGAAGTACCGGCGAACCTTTCAGTTCTTTTCATGGCAAAGCTAAAACACCTAGGCCTTTTGAAAATTTTAAGATAGGTATCTCCGTGGATCGAAAAGTATTGTATCAAAATATAGATCGGCGCATGGAGCAGATGATTAAAAAAGGTCTTTTTGAAGAAGTAAAATCGTTGATTCCGCATCAATACCTCAATGCGCTTCAAACACTAGGATACACCGAGATTTTCGGTTACTATGAGGGTAAATATGAAAAGAAAGAGACAATTCGTTTACTAAAAAGGAACAGTCGTAGGTATGCTAAAAGGCAATTAACCTGGTTTCAAAAGGATCCTGAAATAGAGTGGTTGAATCCAAATGAGGATTGGGACAGGATCTTACATCAAATAGAGCAGCAGTTAAATACTTAATATCTTGACCATCCGCAACATATCCTCATTGATGGGTTTGGACTTGGTAATCGCAATTTTAAAGTTGGTGTATTGAATTTGATTGTCTACAATACCAACCATCATACCTTTTTTGCCATTGACCAAACCTTCGACAGCGGCCATCCCCAATCTAGACGCTAAAATGCGATCAAAAGCGGTCGGTGTGCCTCCCCGCTGAACATGCCCAAGGGTGGAAACCCTGATGTCAAGTTCGGGTAATTCTGAGAGTACTTTATCCGCAATTTCATGGGCATTCCCATGAACTTCTCCTTCGGCCACGACGACGATAGATGAGGTTTTGTCTTTATCTCGACCTTCTTTTAAATTTTGGATGACGTCATCGACAGTTGTAGCGGTGTCTGGTACCATCACCATTTCCGCACCACCTCCAATACCGCATTGAATGGCAATATAGCCAGAGTTTCGTCCCATGACTTCTATGAAGAACACTCGATCATGGGAGTTGGCGGTATCTCTGATTGAATCTATAGCACTGAGCGCCGTATTTACGGCTGTATCGAAACCAATGGTATAGTCTGAGCCAAAAAGGTCATTGTCAATCGTGCCAGGAATGCCGATGACCGGAATACCATATTCTTCGTAAAATAAATTAGCTCCAGTAAAGGTACCATCTCCTCCAATGGCGACTAAGCCTTCAATACCTTGTTTTTGAAGTTGTTCAAATGCTTTTTTGCGACCTTCTGGTGTCATGAATCCTTTGGATCGAGCAGATTTCAAAATGGTACCACCGCGTTGGATGATATTACTCACCGAATAAGATTTCATTTTATAGATATCTCCTTCTATCATTCCGTTGTAGCCATATTTGACTCCATAAACGTCAATACCCAAATAAAGGGCGTTTCGAACCACTGATCTGACACAAGCGTTCATGCCCGGGGCATCTCCTCCAGAAGTGAATACAGCTATACTTTTCATAAAATAATTATAGTTAAAAGTTAAGGTGTTTTTGAACTCATCAAGCAGAATGTAATTTAATGGAAATTAGGTTCAAACAGAATGATATTGAATAGGAAATTGTTTTTTGATAGTGAAAATTTTGTTAGTCAATTTTTTTTGTGAGGGGGGCATACGATGTTGAACGGGGAGTGATAGAAAAAATGTAAGAGATATGAATAAACTAGTTCCTTCAGTTCATTAAAGAGATATTGTCAATATTTAAAAATTATATAATCTAATAAACTGCGTATTTATTTTTTTTACTGATGTGGAAGCAATCTTCGTTTTTTTCCAAAGTTAATTATGACAGCTTTTATGTCAAATTCATATATAGTTAATTGTGCATAATTCAATCAGTAATTTCGTTGAGAAAGATTTTTTTCATATAAATTTTATTTTGCATACTGAAGCGTGTATTTCAAACCTTCTTTGAAATGAACTTCGGGATGATATCCTATTAGTTCCCCAGCCTTTTTGATACTTGCCAAGCTAAGTTTAATGTCTCCTGCTCTCTCCTCAAAAAAGACTGGTGTTAAATTTATATTTTCCATTTCTCTGAGTTGCTCCCAAATCTGAAGCAAGGATGTTTGCTTACCACAGGCAATATTAACCACCTCATGCTGCTTTAGGGCTCTTCCATTAAGCATGCCTTTGATATTTGCCTGTACTGCATTTTCAACATAGGTAAAATCACGGGCCGTCGCACCGTCTCCAAATATTTTTGGTCTTTCTTTTTTCAAAGCGGCGGCTACAAAAAGAGGGACAACGGCGGCATATGGATTATTCGGATCTTGCTTAGGGCCATAAATATTAAAATACCTCAGTCCTATAGAATGCAAGTTGTAAACATTAGAAAATACTTCTGCGTAAAGTTCATTGACAAGTTTCGTTACTGCATATGGTGAGAGTGGACGACCTTCAGCTCCCTCTACCTTAGGCGATACTTTGCTGTCCCCGTAAGTAGAAGATGATGCGGCATAGACCATTTTTTTAAGACATTTAGCATCTTTGGCAGCAAAGAGCATATTCAAGAAACCATCAATATTTGCTTTATTGGTAGCCACTGGATCTTTAATGGATCTTGGAACACTCCCAAGTGCTGCTTGATGGCTAATAAAATCGATATCCTTAACGGCCTCTTTGCAGGTTACTAGATCGGAGATATCACCTTCTATAAATTCAAACCGATCTTTATATAAAGCAAAGGGAGCTATGTTGGCACGACTTCCATTGGATAAATTATCAACAATTCTTACTAATCCTGCGTTGTGCTTTAGTAAATATTGCGCTAGGTTCGATCCAATAAAACCTGCTCCTCCCGTGATTAAAAATTTAAAGTTCTCTAAACTTTCTTTATGAAAAATAGTGTTTCGCATTTCTTATTATCAATATAAGCCACTGTCGGTCATGCTGGTCGGCAAAAGACCTTTTATATCATAGATCACTGCTTGCTCTTTTGTTAATTTAGTTAAATCCATATGTCTAAATGAATCATGTGCGACTGCCAAAATGATCCCATCAAAGCCATTGCCATCCTCAGCTATGGATTGAATTGAGATTTTTCCTATAGTTTGCTTTACCTCTTCAGGATCAGCATGAGGATCTAAAATTGTAATATTAGTTTCAAAGCGTTCCAATACCGTTATAATATCGACTACTTTTGAATTTCTAATATCGGGACAATTTTCTTTAAATGTGATGCCCATTATAAGAATTTCTGCGCCTTTTACACGAAGATCCTTTTTAATCATTAACCGAATTACTTCCATGGCTACATATTCGCTCATACTGTCATTTAGCCTTCGTCCAGATAAAATAATTTCAGGATGGTAACCCAGTTCCTGAGCCTTTTTTGCGAGATAGTATGGATCTACACCTATGCAATGCCCTCCAACAAGTCCAGGTTTAAACTTGAGAAAGTTCCATTTTGTTTCAGCAGCATCGAGCACATCTTTAGTTCTGATTCCTATTTTATTAAATATTTTTGATAATTCATTAATAAAAGCAATATTGATATCACGTTGGGAATTCTCAATGACTTTTGCCGCTTCGGCTACTTTAATGGAAGGTGCGAGGTGTGTCCCTGCTACGATAATAGATTTATAAAGCGCATCGACCTTTTTTGCAATATCAGGAGTTGAACCTGAGGTCACCTTTTTGATCTTTGTAATCGTGTGTTCTTTGTCACCAGGATTAATTCTCTCTGGTGAATAACCGCAGAAAAAATCAACATTATATATAAGTCCGGATATCTTTTCCAGTATAGGGGCACACTCTTCTTCAGTAACTCCAGGATATACGGTTGATTCATAAATCACAGTATCACCTTTTTTTAAAACGTGCCCAATTGCTTCACTTGCTTTGAACAAAGGTGTCAGATCTGGCTTATGATTTTTGTCGATAGGAGTGGGAACGGTTACAATATAGTAGTTAGAATTTCGAAGATCTTCAATTTCAGTACTTACAAAAAGGCCTTTGATAGTTTTTTGGCCAACTAATACATTCAAAAGAGCTTTTGATTCTATTTCCTGCGTTTTATCTAGGCCTTTTTTAATTTCCTTGATTCGCGTAGTATTAATGTCAAATCCAATAGTGTAGTATTTTTCAGCAAATGCCACTGCTAAGGGTAATCCGACATATCCCATTCCGATTACGGCAATTTGATTATTTTCTGCATTCATAGATATTTATTTGACTGAAAAAATAAAAGATTATAATATTCAATCATCTTTTATAAATATTAAAAAAAAACATAAATGTACTTATCTCATAAGGTTTATAACCTGCTTATATATTTTCTGTAAAAGAAAAATTTTAGATTATTATTAATAAAATCTACTACATAGATTTTGATTGATTTTATATTTTTTTGGATGGGATTTATCCATTCTCTGAGTTCTATCATTTTATTAGTTTCGAATAACTAACGGGATGTTTTCATCCGTATTTACTTATATCATATTTTAATCAATCAAGTTAATTCAAAACTTTTTAATATGCTGCTAAATAAACTCGCAGTTCAAAATCACTCTTTGTCAAGTCATGATTACAATTATCTTTTTAGAATAACCAATAAAATATGATGAGGTTCAAATAGTTGTTCTTAAGTAATTTTTATATTTATAGAAATCTTTATTGCTCAATTACATCATTGGTTTTATTTGAGCTTTGATTTTTTTTAGTAATATCTGATATTATTTCAAAATCAATGTTTGAAAAAAGCCCAAGTCCGGCCTTTTGATCAATTACGACATGCCCCACTTTGCCACATAACATTTGTTTGCTCTCATCAAAGGCTACTTTTCTCACTGCAGTGATTCCACCTAATTGTTTAAAAAGAGCTTCTCGTTCTAGTTTAGTGAATTTATCACGATTCAAAATAGGATGAAGCCCATCTCCGTGATGTTGATAAAAAATAGCATTGTCAGGTCTAACTGAAATAATTGAATCGGTACCAAAAAGTGCCATAGTGTTGATCGCATCATCAATATGTTCTTTCCTAATCAAAGGGTATTCGAGCGTAATGATGGCAAGATTGGCAACTTTATTATCAAACTTATTACTGATATCAAATATTGTAGTATTCAAATTATCGTTAATTCTTGCTTCAGTCTCATTTCTAAAGTGGAATAGAACATTTTTTTTGGTTTTATATGGCGTGATATACTTTTCAATTCTTGAATCAGGAGAGCTTATAATAATTTTTTCAACATATGTTGATTTGAGAAGCATATTTATTTTAGCGGTTAAAATATTTACTCCGTTGATTGTTTGAAATGCTAAGTCTTTATCACCTCCACGAATGGGGATAATGGCGAGGGTATTGTTATTAGTTTGCAGCTTATTGATATACTTTTGATTTATTTTAGCTCTCGTCTGAAGTATCATTTCTTCGTTGGAGGTAAGATTCGCTCCATGTTTTCGATAATAAAAAAGAGGTTCTTTCAAGTTTGTAACCTTGTATCTTTGCGTAAATTTTATCCAAAGCTCATAACCATCTTGACAATTAAATGACTCATCATATCCACCGATTTTATTTAAAAAATCAGTTCTAATCATGGTGCATGCTCCATGGGCTGGTTGGTCGAGTAAGCTTACCTTATTATTGTCGAAGTCATGTCGAACTACTTCTCCAATTAATTGATCTTTTTCATCAATATAATAGTAATTTGGAAAAATCATACCTAATTCAGGGTTGGCCTCTAGTTCCCCACTCATCTGCTCTAGGGCATTTGACACTAAATAATCATCAGCGTCGAGTCTAATGATATACTTTCCTGAAGCGGCGCGTATGGCGATGTTGTTAGTGACATTGAGTCCTTTGTTATGCTGATAAATTATTTTTATTTTAGGATTTGAAGCATAACCCTCAATGATATTTTTAGAATCATCGGTTGATCCATCATCGATAATCAGCAGTTCGTAATCATGACATGATTGTGAAAGAACGCTATCTATCGCTTTCTTTAAAAATCTGGCGTAGTTGTAGTTGGTTATGTAGACACTGATTAGTGGAGACATTTTAAAAAGGGATTCCTGCTAAAGTGAGACCATCTGAAAATCGAGATTCATCAACAAATTGTTGTAGATCTGTTTGCATGGGACCCGTTTTGGTTAACGCATCGTATTGATCTAATTTGTTAGCAACTTGCATTAATGTTTCATACACATCCATCCCATAATACCAAGCTGAGGTAGGTGCAAAATTATTTTTATGATAAATTTCTGCAGCTGATGCATCAGTAAAGGACATAATATGTCCCATTGGATCTAAATGTCTAATGACCGTATCTGATTTTATTCGTTGAATAGCTGCACTTAACGAATCCCATCTTGGAACTTTAGAAATAACCATTCCATAGCCGCTCTTGGAGACTACATCATGTGCTGATTTCAAAATAGTTGATGGATTGGGCGTATGCTCTAGCAGGCCCCAGAAGGTGACTATGTCATAGCCAGAATAATCTTTTGCTGCTTTGATGAAGTCTCTTTTATCTAGTTCAATGTTCCAAATTTCTTTTGAAAACTGACGACTTGATTCACTTAATTCAATGCCATGACAATGTATACCAGACCTTCTGCAAGCAGCAACAAAATGACCAGCCCCTGACCCAACATCAAGAATTTTTAAAGGTTTTCTACCATGTACTTTTTGATAACATGCTACTGTCCAGTCTACCCAAGGAATTGCGATCGCATTTAATCGTGCTTCAGCTGAAGTACGATCAGTATAGGTGGCAGCATAGGTAACATCATTGAGGTAAAAGCCGTCTATAGCTGATTTGGTCGGTCTTCGGTTGACATAGACGTGGGTGCAGTTGTTACAACTGCAATATTGTGCGCCATAGATAGTTACTCTATGTAGTGAATTTGTACTTGGGGATTCACAAACTGGGCAGTTAGCTACGGGTTCGGTATTGGAGTCGAGATAAATTTTCTCACGACTTTCTTTATAATATTCTTGTTTTTCTTTTAGTGAGCTGACAATATTTTTTTTTAGCTTGAGCAAGTCAGTTTTCTTGCCAAGTTTT
>CAJXAT010000040.1 GCA_913050055.1 uncultured Flammeovirgaceae bacterium
ATTGATATATTGCCGAACCATCTTCTAATAGCGAGAATGTTAAAGAAATTTTGTTATCTGGCGAAAAAATTTGCTGCCCTATTAATTCAATAGTTGATAGTGTTGTTATTAACAGTGCTAATATTATTTGTTTCATAATTAATTTGCATTTTTTATTTACACAATTTTTTAAATGATTTATTGAAGTTAAAAGCAATTGTTTCTTCATATTGATAATAATAATATACTCATCCCCTTTCTAAACCTTGGACAAAAACCTATTTTGGATATCGTAAGCAATCCACAATTCTTTATCAGTGGCAGCAGTATCTATACGGACCATTCCATCCAAAACAGATCCAAAAACCCAGGCGTCCTTAGGATGAAGTTCCTTCTTTTGAGAAGTATATGAAATCATCCGTAACGTGGTAAAAAGGAATAAATATTTAGTCATTATCGATTATTTATTTTGAGTAAGAAAACCTGCAGTATATCATTAGCTGAAAATTATTCTGATCAGGCTTGAGAAATTCAATACAACAAATATGATTTAGCCAAAATTGAAGCAAAAAGATTAATTTCTTTGATAATATCTCTTCTGTCCGAATTTTTTTTTGCATTTTATTAATTTGATGATAGAACTAATCCTCACTAGTAAAAGAAGACCCTGGCAAACCTTCTTTATTAAACAGTGTTCCAACAATGTAATCCTGCCAGGCATATCTGACATATTTTGGCTCTGAAACAGCTATGGAAAATACCTCTATTTTTTCTTCCGAAATTTTGGCCACTGCAGGAACATACACCCTATCATCGCCGACAATTTCAAATCCCGACAAACCTGTTTATTTATTTCTTGAAATGAGCGTGGATCAATTAATAAATTGACCCGTTCTATAGCGGTTAGTTTGCCTTTTGCATGCTGCTGATCGATTCTCTTAATCCCACCTCCGAGTTCAGCCCTTTCATTTCGGACGATCAAATAAGCGTCTTTTTCTTTTTTCATCCTCATAGCATCTGCCCTTTCTTAAATTTAAAATAACGGCTTACTTTACTCACTCAAATATATCATGAAATCAATAATGAAAGCCTGAATTACCTAGATGATCTTAGGGATTCTTATAAATGTATTAGGTCTTTATTGCGTAAAAGTTTACATTCGCGAAGTCAGCATTAAACCTATGAATCTCGCTATTATTGACATGGGAACCAATACCTTCCACCTCTTATTAGTGAAGGCGGAAAATGAAACTTTTGAGATCTTTCATAAAGAAAAGATTGCCGTGAAAATTGGTGCCAATGGCATTAATCAAGGAATCATCAACGACGCAGCCATTGAGCGCTGCGTCTCTGCGTTGAAGTCTTTCAAAAAACAAATTGATGCAGCCAATATTCATGAGGTTTATGCAATTGCAACCAGTGCCGTTAGAAATGCTAAAAATCAGCAATTTCTTATCCAGAGAATCAAAAAAGAAGTAGGTATTGAACCGCGTGTCATTTCAGGGATGGAAGAAGCCGCATATATCCACTATGGGGTATGCAAAGCGCTAAATATAGGTGCCGATGTATGTTTGATTATGGATATCGGTGGGGGAAGTATTGAGTTCATTATTACCAAGGGAACTCAACCTCTTTGGATGAAAAGCTTTGAAATAGGGGGTCAAAGGATGGTGGAAAAATTTCATAGAAATGACCCCATTACTTCTACTGAAATTTCGGCTATCGAAAACTATCTAGAAATAAATCTTCACCCTCTATTTGAGGCCTGTGAAATGTACGGCCCTAAAACGCTGATTGGATCATCGGGCACCTTTGATACTTTAAGTGAAATTCATCAAAAGAAAATGAATAAATATGGCCAAGAACATGCAACTGAACTCCCCATTACTCATAATAGTATGATCCAAATCTTCCATGAACTCATCGCAAAAAACAAACTAGAACGCTTATTGATTCCTGGAATGATTGACCATAGGGTTGACATGATTGTAGTAGCCTCGATACTTATCCAGTTCATCCTCAAAAAAACGGGATTGGAAACTACTCGTATTTCCTCTTATGCGCTGAAAGAAGGGGTATTGCTCCAAACCATTGCATCCCTTAAAATTCAAACAACACCCACCTCGAAAATATTGAAATATGACTAAATATTCTTTTAATCGGCTTCACCTATTTGCTGTAAACATATTCATGAAAATTGGCTGCCCAAATGACCAAGCCCTTGAAGCAGCTAATGTCTTATTAAGCGCTGATTTAAGAGGAGTCGACTCTCACGGTGTCGCCAGGTTGGTAGGCTACCTCCGGCTTTATGAAAAGAATAGAATAAATTCTAAACCACAACTCAGTGTGGTGCATGAGACACCCAGTACCGCCGTAGTAGATGGTGATGCTGGGCTTGGACTTGTTACGGGTCCTTATGCCATGCGGTTGGCCATAGAAAAAGCCAAAAATATAGGAACAGGTTGGATTGCCGTCAAAAACTCCAATCATTACGGTATTGCAGGCTATCATGCCATGATGGCATTAGAAGCAGATTGCATTGGCATCTCAATGACCAATGCGAGCCCTCTCGTAGCCCCTACCTACTCCAAAGAGCGACTCTTAGGTACGAATCCTATTGCGGTTGCCGTTCCGGCTGGAAACGAGCCCCCATTTGTCGCTGACATGGCCACTACAACAGCAGCAAATGGTAAACTTGAGATACTTCAAAGGAAAAATGAATCTGCTCCATTGGGTTGGTTACAAGATAAAGAGGGTCAACCCACCCAAGCAGCTCAAGGTATTGTTGAGGGCGGGGCCTTATTACCCTTGGGTGGAGATAGAGAACATGGATCTCACAAAGGATTCATATTAGGAAGTATTGTAGATATCTTGTCCGCAGTACTTTCTGGTGCAAATTTTGGACCTTGGGTACCTCCCTTTGTTTCCTTTTTAGATCCTGATCCCAATCCAGTGGGAGCAGGAATTGGTCATTTTTTCGGTGCGCTCAGAATTGATGCCTTCAGACCTGCCTCCGAATTCAAAATGCACATTGACATATGGATTAAACGATTTAGAAATGCAGCAACCATAAATGAAAGGAATAAAGTCATTATTCCTGGAGATCCGGAGCGACGGATGGAGCAGTTGAGAAGAAAAGAGGGGATTCCACTACTGGACACCGTAGTGAATGATTTACAATCACTCGCAGACCAATATCAAGTCAAATTTTAGAAGCCAAACCCAAAGCCTGCCTCTAAGATCCATGGACTTGAATAGGCTCCATTCGTCTCAGTGACGTCGTACAGCAAGTCATACTGCCCAATCATATATAAGGAGGCAAACTTAGAGATAGGTACTACATAACCTAATCCCACAGGGACGTTGTAAAAACCTTCTCGCTTATTTATAAAGTCTACAGATAAATATTCTAATTTGGCCGATCCAAATATTTGTGGGGTAATGCTATACCTGGTAAAGATATTACCTCCATAATTATTTATTTTTAGATCCAAGATTTTATCTCGCCAAAATTGATAATTTATACCTAAGCCTGCCGACCAACGCTCGGTCAATTTATAACCCGCATAAGGTGTTAAACTAAATGAGAAGACATTTTGATTAAAATCGAGACCAAAGCCTCCGCCAAAATACATTTTATCAAAAATATTATCTGATTGTGCTGAGACGATCTGAGACAGGGAAATCATTAAAATGCAGATCCAAATTTTCATGAAGTAATAAACTCAGGATTTACTTTACCTACTCATCCGTTGATTCTGGAACCATGACATATACATCTTCTCCTTCAGCCCTCATATAATACTTTTCTCGGGCAATGCGCTCCAATAAATCTTGATTGCTAAATAAGGCTTCACGATCAGTCTTTACGGTCTCAATTTGTTTTTGATAATAGCGTTGGGTATGTTGTAAATCTGCTTCTTTTTTTCTTAGAGACAGTTGGGTCAAAATATCATTTGAATCAAATATCATTAACCAAACTATGAAAAATAAGGTCCCCAAAACATACATGTTTTTAAATATTGGGGGAATCTGCTCTATCAAACTTTTCATATTCAAGTTAAAGATAAAAAAAATGTATAGAAATGAAGATGAGAAGTGTATATTTCGTTGATCTTGGGATAAAATCAATGGAGTAAGGTCTTAAAAGGAAGGTTGACCCATCATCACATTACAAAAAGGACATAAAAAAACCGGGTAGTACCCAGTTTTTTTTCTCAATCAAATTGTACCTACTTTTTAGCTGGATAAACGGCAGAATCATCTAGCTCCTCTTCAATCCTTAAAAGTTGGTTATACTTCGCCATTCTGTCCGAACGAGACAAAGATCCCGTCTTGATTTGGCCTGTATTCAATGCTACGGCAATATCCGCAATTGTATTGTCCTCCGTTTCACCGGAACGGTGTGAAACAATCGCTGTCCATCCTGCCTTATGTGCCATTTCAATAGCTGCAAAAGTTTCGGAAAGCGTCCCTATTTGATTCACTTTAATCAAAATAGAGTTAGCACATTTTTCTTCAATGGCCCGTTTTAAATAATCCACGTTGGTCACCAAAAGATCATCCCCAACCAATTGACAACGGTCACCTATGGCTTTAGTTAAATTTTTCCAGCCTTCCCAATCATTTTCATACATTCCATCTTCAATACTATCAATAGGATATTTATCAATCAAAGATGTCAAATAGGTCACCTGTTCCGCACTGTTTCTAACCTTACCATTTTTCCCTTCGAATTTGGCATAATTATAATTCCCCTCTTCGTAAAATTCTGAGGCTGCGCAATCCATAGCTATGGTAATTTCTTCCCCCGCTTTGTATCCAGCCGCTGCAATAGCCTTAAGCACACTGTCTAGTGCTTCCTCAGTACCACCCACAAAACTTGGCGCAAATCCGCCCTCGTCACCCACGGCGGTACTTAAGCCTTTGGATTTCAAAATGCTTTTCAAATGATGGAAAATTTCAGCTCCCATTCTCAAAGCCTTACTGAAAGAGGACGCCCCAATAGGACGAATCATAAATTCTTGAAAAGCAATAGGGGCATCTGAATGAGATCCTCCATTGATAATATTCATCATAGGCACGGGTAAAAGGTGTGCATTAACCCCTCCCAAATATCTGAATAGAGGCTGACTAGACTCATCGGCTGCCGCTTTAGCAATGGCCAAAGAAACACCTAATATTGCATTGGCACCTAGCTTACTTTTATTAACGGTCCCATCTAAATCAATCATCGTTTGATCAATGATCTTCTGATCGAAAACTGAATATCCAAGAATCTCTGGAGCAATCAACTCATTTACGTTTTGAACGGCTTTCAAAACCCCTTTACCCAAATATTTACTTTTGTCACCATCTCTGAGCTCATGTGCCTCATGCTCACCTGTTGATGCCCCTGAAGGGATGGCAGCGCGACCCATGATACCACTTTCAGTGATCACATCCACCTCTACGGTTGGGTTACCACGGGAATCTAATATTTGTCTAGCAAATACACTTTCTATAATACTCATGTTTTGTTGTTCTTTATTAATTGTATAAAATCATCAAATAAATAAGTGGAATCATGTGGACCAGGTGTTGACTCTGGATGATGCTGCACGGAAAAAGCTCTGCCATTGGTCAACCTCAAACCCTCAACAGATTCGTCATTTAAATTAATATGTGTCAATTCGGCTAAAGTGGAATTTTTTAAAGACTCCATGTCCACAGAGAAACCATGATTTTGGGAGGTAATTTCACTTTTTCCGGTCCTTAAATTTTTAACGGGTTGATTAAGTCCCCGATGCCCATGATGCATCTTAAAAGTACTTATCCCCACGGATCTTGCCAGTAACTGATTTCCTAGACAAATACCAAATAAGGGCATATTTGCAGCTAATATTTGCTTAATTGTATCGACAGCATAATTCATAACTTCCGGATCTCCAGGACCATTTGAGATAAAATAGCCATCGGCATCCCAAGCCCTCATTTCTCCAAAACTCGTTTTCGCAGGAAACACTTTTAAATGACAATCCCTGATTAAGAAGTTATCTAAAATAGATCTTTTGATCCCTAGATCAAGTACACTTATTTTAAGTCCTGGATTATCCACTCCCAATTCATAAGCCTCATGAGTCGTTACTACACTCGATAATTCTAAGGATTTCATATCAGGAATTGCTTTTAATTCAGCTTGAAGCTTCTCGATATCAAAAATTTCTGTACTGATGATGGCATTCATAGCTCCTTTATCCCTGACGTGTCGTACCAGCATCCGGGTATCTAAATCAGAAATACCTACCGTATCATGTGAACTGAGGTAATTCTCCAAACTACCAGAAGCAGAGCTGCGACTGTAATCGTAAGTAAAATCATTAACTACTAAACCCTTAATTTTAGGCCTATCCGATTCATCTTCATCCTTGTGCACCCCATAATTCCCAATGTGGGCATTGGTGTTGATCACGATTTGACCATAATATGAGGGGTCCGTATAAATCTCCTGATATCCAGTCATCCCTGTGTTAAAGCAAATCTCACCCCCAGAGGTGCCTTTTTTTCCAATTGACAATCCTTCAAATAATGTCCCATCAGCTAAATAAAGTACGGCTTTTGCTCTTTTCATAGACGTCATGATTCATATAGAAAATTTAAAACTAACTTATGACACAAAAATAACAGAAATGCTGACCTAAGTACAAAAAAAAAGGACTGAGAAACCCCAATCCTTTAATTATTTTTGAAAAAACTTAATCTTTTTTCTCCTCCTCTTCATCAGAAGTTTTCTTCTTTGGGTCAGCAGCTTCAATAGTTTCATCTTTTACCTCCGGTTCAGAGGCCAACACTTCGGCTTCTTCAACTACTGCAGTTTCAGATGATGCAGACTTAGATTTACTCCTTCTTGATCGCTTAGACGCTTTTGGCTTTGATTCTTCGAGCAATAATTCATTGTAATCAACCAGTTCCATCACGCACATCTCGGCATTATCACCTAATCTACTACCTGTCTTTAAAATTCGAGTATATCCACCAGATCTGTTGGCTACTTTTTCCGCAACAGCTCCAAAAAGTTCAATAACAGATTCTTTATCCTGCAAATATTGAAAAACTCCCCTTCTTGAATTTGTTGAATTTTCTTTAGCCTTCGTAATCAAAGGTTCGACGTACTTTCTCAAAGCCTTGGCCTTTGCTATTGTCGTATTTATCCTTTTATATTTAATCAACGATGAGGCCATATTGGATAGCATCGCTTTTCGGTGAGACGTTGTTCTGCCTAAATGATTGAATTTTTTTCCGTGTCTCATTCTTCTTCTAGTTTGTATTTTGTCAAATCCATTCCAAAAGTTAGCCCCTTTTCCACGACCAATTGCTCTAATTCTGCTAGTGACTTCTTTCCGAAGTTTCTGAATTTCATCATTTCTGATATTTCAAGATTCACCAAGTCTCCAAGTGAGCGAATTTCAGCTGCTTTAAGACAATTATAGGCCCGCACAGATAAATCAAGATCATTCAGCGATGTTTTCAACAACTTTCGCATATGGAGCAATTCTTCATCCACTTGCTCAGGCTCTCCTTTAGCAGCCGTATCTAAAATCATACTTTGATCTGAGAACAACATGAAATGTTGTATAAGGATGTTAGCTGCACTTTTCAATGCATTTTCTGGATGAATAGATCCATCAGTTTCTATATCCAGCACAAGTTGTTCATAATCCGTTTTTTGCTCAACTCGCGTATTTTCTACACTGTACTTGACATTTTT
Organism: uncultured Flammeovirgaceae bacterium; assembly: GCA_913050055.1. Classification (GTDB taxonomy): domain Bacteria; phylum Bacteroidota; class Bacteroidia; order Cytophagales; family Cyclobacteriaceae; genus UBA4465. Next base: position 7,727 of record CAJXAT010000040.1, read on the forward strand.
TATTGGAGTAAAGATAGAATCAATGGCAATAGCGCCAAAATCTTGCTCCTCTCCGCTGTTTTCCTCAGCAGGAACGTAACCTCTTCCTTTTTCAACAGTCAGTTCTAATTCAAATTTGGCCGAGCTATCCAATTTACATACGATATGTTCTGGATTCAGCACTTCATATGAAGCAGTGGACATTCCAATATCAGCGCCAGTCAATTTCTCCATCCCCGAAACTTTCACTGTAATTTTATCGTCATCAACTCCCGCAATTTTTTTGAAGCGAACCATTTTAAGATTTAAAATAAGTTCACTTACGTCTTCGACCATCCCTTTAATGGTTGAAAATTCATGAAGTACGCCAGGCACTCTTATTTCAGTGATGGCATAGCCCTCCAAGGAAGATAATAAAATTCTTCGAAGTGCGTTACCTACCGTAACGCCATAACCTTTTTCTAGGGGCTTAAATGTGAAGAGACCATGAAAATCATCTGCCTTCTCCATTACCACCTTATCGGGCATTTGGAATGCTAAAATCGACATATCGTTATTTTTAACTTTTAGTAAATCAATTATTTTGAGTACAGCTCAACAATAAGCTGCTCTTTAATATTTTCAGGAATCTCTTCTCTTTCGGGAAGATTTAAAAATTTACCTGAATAATCTGCACTATTCCATTCCAACCATGAAAACGTTTTGGTTGCTGTAGATGCCAGACTGTTTGAAATCAACTCTAAAGATTTAGAACGCTCTCGAACTGATACAATATCATTATTTCTCAAGGTATACGAAGGGATATTAACAATACCTCCATTCACCATGATATGTTTGTGCAGTACCAATTGTCGAGCCGCTCGTCGCGTCGATGCAATACCAAGTCTGTAAATAGTATTATCTAATCTCGCCTCGAGTAATTGGAGTAAAATTTCACCTGTGATCCCACTTTTGCGGGATGCTTTGTTGAATACATTAGCAAACTGCTTTTCGAGCAGCCCATAAGTATATTTTGCCTTCTGCTTTTCAGCGAGCTGGATTGCAAATTCCGAAAGCTTCTTTCTCCTACCCTTTCCATGTTGGCCTGGAGGGTATGCTTTATTCTGCAATGCTTTACTTGGACCAAAAATGGGTTCTCCAAATTTTCTTGCTATCTTGGACTTAGGGCCTCTGTATCTAGCCATATCTACTTCGTATTTTAAACTTTATTAAACTCTTCTTCTTTTCGGTGGCCTACATCCATTATGAGGAAGTGGCGTCACATCTCTAATTGCAGTAACTTCGATTCCGGTATTTTGAATCGCCCTAATTGCAGATTCTCTACCCGCTCCTGGCCCCTTGACAAAGACTTCCACTTTTCTCAGACCCATTTCATGGGCTTTCTGAGCACAGTCTGCTGCCGCCACCTGGCCTGCGTATGGCGTGTTCTTTTTTGAACCTCTGAAACCCATTTTGCCCGCAGACGCCCAAGAGACCACTTGCCCTTGAGTGTTGGTTAAGGAAATAATGATGTTATTAAATGTTGCGTGAATATGGGCCTCACCGACAGCTTCTACAACAACTACCCTTTTCTTTGCCTTATCTTTTCTTTTTTGTGCCATTACGCTATTTTACTTTACCGCTTTCTTTTTGTTAGCTACTGTTTTACGTTTTCCTTTTCTAGTTCGCGCATTGTTTTTAGTTCTTTGCCCTCTCAGAGGTAAACCCTTACGATGTCTAAGGCCCCTGTAACAACCTATATCCATTAATCTTTTTATACTTAACTGTATTTCTGACTTGAGCACACCTTCAACCTTAATGGTCTCAGTGATAATGGCTCTGATCTTAACTTGATCCTCATCGCTCCAGTCTTTTACCTTTGTGTTTACATCGACTCCAGCATCTAATAAGATCTTTCTCGCTCTGTTTATTCCAATCCCAAATATGTAGGTGAGTCCTACCTCACCTCTCTTTACATCTGGAATATCTACTCCTGCTATTCTGGCCATATTAACCTTGTCTTTGTTTAAACTTAGGATTCTTTTTATTGATCACATAGAGCTTTCCTTTTCTTCGGATTACTTTGCAATCGACACTTCGCTTTTTTACTGATGCTCTAACTTTCATCTTAACTATTTATACCGATAAACGATTCTACCTTTAGATAGATCGTACGGAGATATTTCCATCTTCACACGATCTCCTGGTAATATTTTAATATAAAACATTCTCATTTTTCCTGATATATGAGCGATTACTTCATGCCCATTCTCAAGCTCCACGCGAAACATAGCATTAGAGAGTGCTTCTACTATGGTTCCGTCTTGTTCTATGGATGCTTGCTTTGCCATTATGCCATTCCTGTGTTTTGAGATCTACCTCTAACTCGACCTGACTTCATCATTCCTTCATAATGTCGCATCAGCAAGTAACTTTCAATTTGCTGCAGCGTGTCTAAAATAACACCTACCATAATAAGTAATGATGTACCTCCATAAAACTGGGCAAAGCCCCTACTCACACCGCTTAAAATGGCAAAAGCGGGCAAAATAGCTATGATAGCTAAAAATGCGGATCCCGGTAACGTGATTCGAGACAAAATACCATCAATGAATTCTGACGTCTGCTTACCCGGTTTAATTCCAGGTATGAATCCTCCATTTCTTTTCATATCGTCGGATATTTGCGTAGGATTAATTGTAATAGCTGTGTAAAAAAAGGTAAACACGATGATCAAAATGGCAAACAACAAGCTATACTGCCAAGATTCCACCCTCGAAAATGTCGCGACTACCCACTGAGCCGTATCACTATTTTCGGCCCAAATTCCACCAATCATTGCAGGTAAAAACATTAAAGACTGCGCGAAAATGATTGGCATAACACCCGAACTATTCACCTTCAATGGTATATATTGTCGTTGGCCTCCATACACTTTATTACCAACGACTTGCTTCGCATATTGAACAGGAATTCTCCTTATGGCCTGAACTAGGGCTACGGTCGCCATCACTACAAAGAATAACGCCACCATCTCGATAAAAAAGAATAACATCTGACTCATCCCACGTGACATAGCTTCGGCCACGATACTTGCAGGAAACCTTGAAATAATACCGATCATTATAAGCATCGAAATACCATTTCCAATACCCTTATCAGTTATTTTTTCACCTAACCACATACAAAAAACAGTACCTGCAGTTAGCATGATCATTGAAGATATTCGAAAGAAAAATCCATTTAACACAATGGCATCTGCGGATATAGTAGTTAAATAAGCTGCAGATTGAGCCATACATATGAACAACGTCAGTACTCTTGTAATTTGGCTGATTTTTTTTCGACCACTATCCCCCTCCTTTTGAAGTTTCTGAAAATAAGGAACAGCAACAGTAAGCAATTGCAACACAATCGATGCAGAAATGTAGGGCATGATACCCAGACCAAAGATGGAAGCGTTACTGAAAGCGCCACCTAAAAAAGTATCCAGTAGACCAAATATACCTCCTGCATTGTCCACGAGCTTGGATGGATCTATTCCCGGTAAGGTAATGAAAGATCCTAATCTAAAAATAATAAGAAAACCGAACGTATTAAGTATTCGCGTTCGAAGTTCTTCAATTGAAAGTATATTTGATATAGTACTGAAGAATTTTTTCATCAACCTGTAACTGTTGCGGTTCCTCCTGCTGCCTCAATGGCCTCTATTGCAGCCTTTGAAAACTTATGAACTGTGACCGAAATCTTCGTCTTTATTTCTCCTCTACTTAATACTTTAACCACATCTTTTTTCCCTATCAAACCATTTTGGATCAGGACCTCTACAGTGATTTCTTTAAGTTTCTTACTCGTTGCTAATAATTCGAGCGTATCTAAATTTACCGCCTTTGAGGCAATTCTATTATTGTTCTTGAAGCCAAACTTTGGTATTCTTCTCTGTAAGGGCATTTGTCCGCCCTCAAACCCAATTTTTCGTGAATAACCCGCACGAGACTGAGCTCCATTATGCCCTTTGGTCGAAGTACCTCCCCTTCCGGATCCTTGACCTCTACCAATGATTTTTCTTTTCTTGATCGATCCTGCTGCAGGTTTTAATGATTCTAATTTCATCTTAAGCTTCTTTTACGTCTATTAGGTGTCTCACTTTATTGATCATTCCGGCAATTTGTGGGGTTAACTCCTTTTCAACCGTTCTATTGAGCTTACCTAGGCCTAGTGCTTGAATGGTCAGCACTTGCCTCTTAGGCCGTTTGATAGTACTTCGTATTTGGGTGACTAAAACTTTATTCATAATCTAACCGTTAAAAACTTTGTCTAGTGTTACTCCCCGCTGTCTTGCAATGGTCAAAGGGTCTCTCATTTGAGCAAGCGCTGCAAAAGTGGCTTTCACTACATTATGAGGGTTCGAAGATCCTTTAGATTTAGCTAAAACATCATGAACGCCAGCACTCTCAAGGACCGCACGCATGGCACCGCCGGCGATCACACCCGTACCTGCTGATGCCGGCTTTAATAAAACAAACCCACCACCGAATTTTCCAATGGCTTCATGAGGAACGGTCCCTTTGAACACAGGAACGCGAACTAAATTTTTCTTAGCGTCGTCTATTCCTTTAGTTATCGCATCGGTCACCTCATTGGCCTTTCCTAATCCATAACCTACGACTCCATTACCATCACCTACGACAATAATAGCTGAAAAGCTAAATCTTCGACCTCCTTTAACCACCTTAGCCACACGTTTGATAGCAACGACCTTCTCTTTAAGATCAATATCGCTCGCTCGGACTATTTTAATATTTGATTGTGACATATTTTTTTAAAATTTTAAGCCTCCCTCACGTGCTCCATCAGCCATTGCTTTGACTTGACCATGAAAAGGATATCCTCCCCGATCAAAAACAACTTTTTCTATTCCACTAGTTTGTGCTTTTTCAGCTAACCTCAATCCTACCTCTTTTGAAATTGCTACTGTCACGTTTGAACTTCCAATTTCTTTAGATGATACAGCTACTAACGTTTCGCTCTTTTCATCATTGATCAATTGTGCATAGATAGCCCGGTTACTTCTATATACTGACAATCGAGGTGCAAAGCTCGTTCCCGAAATTTTGCTACGAATACCTTTTCTAATTCTAATTCTTCTGTTAACCTTTGATATAGCCATATTTATACTTATTTAGCAGCTGTCTTACCAGCTTTCCTCCTAATCTCTTCGCCCACAAAACGTATTCCCTTGCCTTTGTAAGGCTCAATTTTCCTGAGCGACCGAATTTTAGCAGCTACTTGACCTAGCAGTTGCTTATCGTTGCTATCAAGGCTAATGATAGGATTTTTACCTTTTGCCGTCTCAGCTGAAACTTTAATTTCTGAAGGTATGGCTAGGAAAATATTGTGTGAATACCCTAAGTTCAATTCCAATATATTCCCTTGAACCGCTGCTTTGTAACCCACACCAACTAATTCGAGCTTGCAACTGTATCCTTCAGTGACACCCGTAACCATGTTGTGGATTAAAGATCTGTATAGACCATGCAACGCTTTATGTCTCTTCTGCTCTGTAGGTCTCTGTACTATCAAGATACCCTCATCAATTGAGGCCGTAATCTCAGAACCTATATTTTGGGACAGTTGGCCCTTCGGTCCGTTTACTTTTACCTCACCTTCCTCTATAGTTATTTCAACTCCTGAGGGTATAATTATTGGGGCTTTTCCTATTCTCGACATATTAAAAAACTAGTAAACGTAACAAAGTATTTCACCACCTATATTTTCTGTCCTGGCTTTCTTGTCCGTGATAATACCCTTAGATGTACTAATCACAGCGATACCCAAACCATTCAGTACACGCGGCAATTCGCCTGCACCCTTATATTTCCTTAGCCCTGGCTTACTTACCCGTTCAAGGTTGGTAATCGCAGAACGCTTGGTTTCTGGGTTGTATTTAAGAGCAATCTTGATTACTGACCCTGGGCCCTCTTTATCAAATTTGAAATTAGCGATGTATCCCTGATCATGTAAAAGTTTGGTTATTTCTTTTTTCATGCGTGAGGTTGGAATCTCTACAATCCTATGATTCGCTCCGATGGCATTCCGAATCCTCGTTAAATAATCTGCTATGGGGTCTGTTACCATAATTTTTTTTGATTTTGTCTCGTTGAAAAAGGACGCAAAGTTAATTATTGTTTCCTATTTAGAAAATATTTTGAGCTTAAACTTACCAACTTGCTTTAATTATGCCGGGTATTTTCCCATCCGATGCCATTTCTCTAAAAGTTACTCTAGATAAGCCAAACTTTCTCATATAACCCTTAGGTCTTCCAGTCAATTTACATCTATTATGGAGTCTGACTGGGGATGAATCTTTTGGTAACTTATCTAGACCTACGTAATCGCAGGCTGCCTTCAATGCTTTCCTCTTTTCTGCAAATTTAGCGACCAATCGCTCCCTTTTTCTTTCTCTTGCTTTTAATGATTCTTTTGCCATTATATAATTAATTTTTGCCCTTAGAAAAAGGCATACCAAATGCTTTGAGCAATGCTAAACTTTCTTCGTCCGTCTTAGCTGTTGTCACAAAGGTGATGTCCATTCCCGCAATCTTATTGATTTTATCAATGCTGATTTCTGGAAATATAATTTGCTCTTGTACACCCAAGGAATAATTACCTCGACCATCAAAGCCTCTCGCTTTAACCCCCTTAAAATCTCTTACGCGAGGAAGAGCCACGGTTAATAATCTATCGAGAAATTCATACATGCGGTCTCCTCGAAGGGTAACCTTTGCTCCAATGGGCATTCCCTCTCTCAACTTGAAGTTAGAAACTGACTTCTTTGCTATCGTTGCAACGGCCTGCTGGCCTGTAACAGTGGTTAACTCTGATACACCTACATCAACTAATTTTTTGTCGGACACCGCATCACCAATACCTCTGTTTATAGCTATTTTCACTACCTTCGGCACTTGCATTACCGACTTATATTGAAACTTCTCTTGTAACAAAGGAATGATCTCTGAAATATATTTATTTTTTAGTCTTGGGATTGCCATCTTAAATAAATTCTCCTGATTTTTTCGAATAACGCTGATTTTTGCTCTCAGCATTTAATTTTCTTCCTATTCTCGTCGGCTCGCCAGAGGCCGGATCTACTAGCATCAAATTACTGATGTGCATCGCAGCCTCAGTATTGATCAGTCCACCCTCCGGCTTGTCAGCTGAAGGTTTAACATGCTTAGTGACCATATTCACTCCTTCAACAATAGCTCTGTATTTACTGGTAATTATTTCTAATACTTTGCCTGTTTTACCGTTATCATTACCTGTAAGGATCTTGACGGTATCACCCTTCTTTATGTGTATCTTTTTAATATCAGCCATAATTATAATACTTCTGGTGCCAATGAAACGATTTTCATAAATTGCTTCTCGCGCAATTCCCGAGCTACCGGTCCAAATATTCTTGTACCTTGAAGCTCATTATTCTCGTTGAGTAAAACAGCTGCATTGTCCTCAAATCGGACGTAAGAACCATCCTTTCGACGTATCTCTTTTTTGGTCCGAACAACGACTGCTTTTGAAACTGTCCCTTTCTTAACAGAACTTGATGAAATTGCAGATTTAATCGATACGACAATTGTGTCACCTATGTAGGCATATCGCTTTTTAGTACCTCCTAGAACGCGAATACATAGTACCTCTTTGGCTCCACTGTTATCCGCTACTTTAAGCCTTGATTCTTGTTGTACCATATTATTTCGCTCTTTTTACTATTTCTACTAAGCGCCATCGCTTGCTCTTGCTTAAAGGACGAGTCTCCATAATTTTGACCGTATCCCCAACATTACAATCATTTTGTTCGTCATGGGCTGTAAGCTTAGTCGTCTTTTGAACAAATTTCCCATACATAGGATGCTTCACCTTTCTTACCACAGCTACAGTGATGCTCTTCTGCATCTTGTCGCCTATCACTAGACCTACTCTTTCCTTTCTAAGATTTCTTTCCATAAACCCTTTATTTAATGAGCTGCTTTGCCCGCACCTCAGTTTCTAGTCTTGCAATTAATTTACGCGCTGCTCTAATCTTCATAGGATTTTCGATGGGCGTGATGGCGTGAGCAAACGTCAATTTGCTGTATGCCTCTTTTTCAATGGCAAGTTTACTTGCCAACTCATCTATACTTAGACTTCTTAACTCAGAATTTTTCATACTCGATAATCCCTCTTTACTACAAATCTTGAACTAATGGGCAACTTTTGTGCCGCCAAACTTAGTGCCTCTTTTGCTAAATCAAGACTTACTCCTGCTGCCTCAAACAAAATAGTTCCAGGCTTTACACATGCCACCCAATACTCTGGAGCACCCTTACCTTTTCCCATTCTTACTTCAGCTGGCTTTTTGGTTACTGGCTTATCTGGAAAAATTCTAATCCATACTTGCCCTTCCCGCTTCATCGCACGCGTCATGGCAATACGAGCAGCTTCAATTTGCCGACTGGTCAACCATCCTGGCTCTAAAGACTTAACTCCGAAGGTACCAAACGACAACAGATGACCTCGTTGTGCTAATCCTTTAACCCTCCCTTTTTGCCTTTTTCTAAACTTTGTTCGCTTAGGTTGTAACATTTTTAATATCTTTAAAATTATCTTCTTTTTCTCCTTGGTCCATCTGACCTAGGCCTAACACCGGCCTTGTTCGCAACACCAATATTTGGAGAAAGATCTCTTTTACCAAAAACGAGACCTTTAAAAATCCAAACTTTGATCCCTATTTTACCATATACTGTTTGTGCCTCAGAAACTGCATAGTCGATATCTGCTCGTAAAGTGTGCAAGGGTATTGCACCTTCTTTATATTGCTCACTACGTGCCATCTCGGCACCGCCCAGTCGACCCGCACATTTTATCTTGATTCCTAAAGCACCTACACGCATAGCTGAAGCTATGGCTTGCTTCATGGCTCTGCGGTAAGAAATTCTTGCCTTCAATTGCTGGGCAATAGACTCTCCTACCAATAAGGCATCCAATTCAGGTCTTTTAATCTCGAAAATATTAATTTGAAGTTCTTTACCCGTAATTTTTTTGAGCTCTTCTTTCAGCTTATCAACCTCGGTGCCTCCTTTACCAATCACGACACCCGGTCGGGCCGTATGTATGGTCAAGGTTATCCTTTTCAAGGTCCTTTCAATAACTACTTTTGAGATTCCACCTTTTGTGATTCTTGCTAAAAGATACTTCCGGATTTTGTGGTCTTCCACAATGTTATCTGTGAAAGATTTTCCACCATACCAATTAGAATCCCACCCTTTAATGATACCAAGTCTTAAACTTATTGGGTTTACCTTTTGTCCCATCGATTAGTCTTTTTGCATTTCATTATCATTTTCAACTTTTGCATTACGATCATCTATTGTAATAGCTAGATGATGGGAACGCTTTCTTATCCTGTGCGCCCTACCTTGAGGAGCCGTACGCAATCTTTTCAACATCCGAGCGCTGTCTACATATATTTCTTTGACATACAAATCAGCCTCTTCAATGTTTACATCCTCATTTTTTAACTGCCAGTTGGCAATGGCACATAACAATACTTTTTCTAAAATACTTGAAGTAAACTTAGCGTCGAACTTTAAAACATTTAAGGCCACACTTACCCGCTGGCCTCTGATCATATCGGCAACTAACCTCATTTTACGAGGAGCAGATGGAAAATTGCGCAAAGAAGCTGCCACGGCACCTTGTCGTCCAGAAATTGATTTTATAGCTTCCTTATGTGCCTCCTTCTCAAGTCTGATCCTGACAGACTTTTTAATCTTTTTATTTTCTTTAGCCTCCATTATCTTTTCTTATCCTTTTTTGCGATGTGACCCCTGAAATTTCGAGTAGGTGAAAACTCTCCTAACTTGTGACCTACCATGTTTTCGGTGACCATAATAGGAATGAACTTGTTACCATTGTGGACAGCGAAGGTATGACCTACAAAATCAGGCGAGATCATTGATCGTCTTGACCAAGTTTTAATCACATTCTTCTTTCCGTTATCATTAAGTGCATCGACTTTTTTTTCAAGGCGAAAATCTATATAAGGTCCTTTTTTTAGTGATCTAGCCATTATTTTCTTTTAGTTACGATCATTTTGTCTGAATATTTATTTGGCTTTCTAGTTTTTTGCCCTTTGGCATAAATGCCATTCCTTGAGCGAGGATGCCCTCCTGAAGACTTTCCTTCTCCTCCACCCATGGGATGATCTACAGGATTCATTGCTACCCCTCTTACTCGAGGTCTTCTACCTAACCATCTGTTCCTTCCAGCCTTTCCTAGTCTAACGTTCATGTGGTCACTATTAGAAACAGTTCCGATGGTTGCATAACAAGTAGATAGTACAAGTCTCATTTCACCGGAGGGCAACTTCAAGGTGACATACTTTCCGTCCTTAGCAACTAGCTGCGCATAAGAACCTGCGCTTCTTGCCATTGCTCCACCCTTGCCTGGTTTCAACTCAATGTTGTGTATGATTGTACCGAGAGGTATTTCTGACAAAGGCAAGGCATTTCCAACTTCTGGCGCCACACCCGGTCCACTCAACAAAACGGTCTCGACTTCAAGACCATTTGGTGCAATAATATACCTTTTTTCACCATCTGCATAGAACAATAACGCAATACGTGCCGTTCTGTTCGGATCGTATTCGATCGATTTGACTGTAGCAGGGATATCGTACTTGTCTCTTTTAAAATCAACGTCTCTTAATCTCTTTTTGTGACCGCCTCCTACATTACGAACAGTCATCTTTCCAGTGCTGTTTCTTCCCCCCGATCTTTTTACAGATGAAATTAAAGATTTTTCTGGTTTGTTAGCTGTTATCTTGTCGAAAACAGGAGCTATCCTAAATCTTTGTCCTGGAGTGGTTGGTTTAAGTTTTCTAATTGCCATCTCTTAGTAATTAAATTCCACTATAAAAATCAATAATATCTCCATCAGCAACCTTGACAATGGCTTTTTTGTATGTTTTCGAGTTACCTTTAATAACACCGGCTTTCGTAGATCTCGACTTAGATTTTCCCGGCTGTACCATTGTATTTACGAATTCTACAGTGACACCATATTTCTTTTCAACTTCCTGTCTAATCAGCACCTTATTAGCACTTCTCTCTACAACGAAGCCATACTTCCCGTGCTCGTTCATTGCAGAGAATTTTTCTGTTACAAGGGGTTTAATAAGTATACTCATCAGTTCAATCTATTTTCTATGGTGTCAATGGCACTCTCAAATAATACGATGTAGTCAGCATTAACGAGCTCGTAAGTAGACAACTCATTGGCACTGATTACTTTTGCATTCGGAATATTTCTTGCAGAAGCCACTGCATTGTCGTTCACATTTCCGGTAATAAACAATGCCTTATCAATCTCTAATTTGAGAGCCTTTAAAATTGATTTAAAGACTTTGGTCTTGGGAACATCAATGATCTGATCCTCCATAACACGAATCTTTTTTTCAGCGGCTTTCGCAGAGAATGCTGAACGCTTAGCTAACCTTTTGACTTTCTTGTTCAAATCGAAACCATAGTCTCTAGGAACTGGACCAAAGATGGTACCTCCCCCTCTTAGTAAACCTGACTTTATACTGCCAGCTCTAGCTGTACCTGTCCCTTTTTGTTTTTTTATCTTTCTCGTAGACCCTGTAACGTCAGCTTTAGCTTTTGTCTTATGGGTGCCTTGACGTTGATTGGCTAAAAATTGCTTTACTTCCAGATAAACCGCATGCTGATTGGGCTCAATCTTGTAAATACCATTGAACAGCTCAACCTTTCGACCGGTATCCTCACCCTTATTATTTATAACTTCTATTTTCATGACTTATTTTTCTAAAATCACATAAGAATTTTTTGCCCCTGGAATTGAGCCACTTATTAATATAAGATTTTTTTCGGGATAGATTTTCATCACTTTGAGATTAAGAATTTTCTTACGACCACCTCCCATTCTACCAGCCATTCTCATTCCCTTAAAAACCCTTGAAGGAAAGGAAGCTGCTCCTATAGAACCCGGCGCCCTCAATCTATTGTGTTGCCCATGCGTTGCTTGTCCGACACCTGCAAAATTATGTCTTTTAACGACTCCTTGAAATCCTTTCCCTTTGGTCGTTCCGACAGCATCAACAAAATCATCCACCTTAAAAACATCAGCAATGTTGATTTCTCTTCCTAAAGCAATTTTTTCATCAAACTCGCTTCTGAAATCTCTAAATTCAACTTGATATTTCTTGGGTTGGCATCCTGCCTTTGCATAATGTCCCTTTTCCGCTTTTGACGTGTTCTTTTCTTTTTTATCATTATAGGCAAGCTGAACTGCACGATATCCATCGGAATCCTCATTTTTCACTTGCGTAACGACGCAAGGACCGGCCTCAACCAATGTACAGGCAATACTTTTGCCCGCTTCATTGTATATATTGGTCATCCCTACTTTTTTACCTATCAATCCAGGCATTTTTTGAATTTATTAATTGTTTAATATTTTTTTCCTTGCTTTTCTCCAAAAGGAGTGCAAAGATAATAATTCTGTCCAATGAACCAATAATTAACTGATATTATAAAGACAAAAAAAAACCAACTCAAAAATATGCTGGCTCTTAATGATTTTTGAAGTAAATCAGACCTTAATTTCGACATCTACTCCACTGGGTAATTCTAGTTTCATTAATGCATCTACAGTTTTGGCACTATTAGAATAGATATCTACTAATCGCTTATAAGTACATAACTGAAACTGCTCTCTTGATTTT
>CAJXAT010000041.1 GCA_913050055.1 uncultured Flammeovirgaceae bacterium
CTAGAAATGAAGCTGTTGAGCATCATTTAGATGGAATCGATTTCCTAAAGATTCAGGAAGGTATCCTAGAATCGTCAAATCAAATGAAATCCCTGCTTTCCGACCCTGATTCAAACTTGGCTGATGAAAATAATTTTTTTTTCACAGAGGATTTCGAAATCTGCAAAAGATGCAACTTCAAGGGAGTTTGCTCTAATTTTTTAGAAAACATGATATAATCTAACTTGTTGAACATGAATTCTTCATTCTGGTCATCCGCCTTAATTCTTCAATATGCATCTTTCTTACATCAATAGACATATCATGCTTAATTTCAAATTTATCTGAGAAAAATTTAGGATACATCTTTGAGTCAAGCCACTTTCTAGCATCTATTGAGATCCTTGCTACCAGAGGATCAATCTTACCTAACTCAACCTCTTCGATTATCTCCTCAATCTTTGCTGAATGATAATGTGCTCTCGACATTCTAGCATCTTTAAAACGAATGACTCTTTTTTCATCTGCCATGATTGCTGACCAAACACTTTGGAAAGGAACTCCTAAATCTTTGGAGACTCCTCTCAAAGATTCTCCGTTTCCAATCCTGAAAAAGAACTCATTCCAAAATCTCTCTTCTCTTAAAATGGGAGATTTCTTTTGAGATCTTAAAGACTTATTTTGATTCATTGCCCTTTTTATGGTAAAAATCGCTTCCTTATTACGTGCCCAACCCCTCCTTGCTATTCCATTATTGACATCAAAAAATAGCATATTCTTCAGCTTTTGCTCCGCTTCCTTACTCCCATCCAAGACTAATCCAAATCCACCATTAATTACTTCACCCCATCCTACACCTCCTCCATTATGAATAGATACCCAGGTAGCGCCTCTAAAACTGTCTCCTATAACGTTTTGAATGGCCATATCTGCAGTGAACTCACTACCATCATATATATTACTGGTCTCTCGATAAGGAGAGTCTGTGCCGCTCACATCATGATGGTCACGACCCAAAACCACAGGAGCCAACAAATCACCGGCGGCTAGGGCATCGTTAAATGCTTTGGCAATCGCTATGCGCCCTTGGGCGTCAGCATATAAGATTCTCGCTTGTGAGCCCACCACTAATTTATTTTTTTGGGCTTCTTTTATCCAAGTGATATTGTCCTGCATTTGCTGGGCTATTTCTAGGGGTGCCTCTTTCTTAAGCGCCAACATCATTTGTAAGGCCAATGCATCTGTTTTCGCTAAATCCTCTGGATCAGCAGAAGTACAAATCCATCTAAAAGGACCAAACCCATAATCAAAACACATTGGACCTAAAATATCCTGAACATAGGATCGAAATTTGAAATCGGTTCCTTCTTCATTTAATACATCCCCACCAGCCCTTGATACTTCTAAAAGAAACGCATTGCCATAATCAAAAAAGTAAGTTCCTAGGGCGACATGCTTGTTGATGGCTTTCGCATGTCTTCTCAAGGTTTCTTGAACTTCAATTTTAAAACGTTCGGGATCCTCTTTTATTAATTGGTTGGACGCATCAAATGTTAAATCGACAGGATAATAGCCCCCCGACCACGGATTATGCAATGAAGTCTGATCAGAGCCCATTTCAATCTGAATTCCGTATTCATAAAACTGTTCCCAAACTTTCACAATATTGCCTACATAAGCGATAGAAACAACTTCTTTATTTTCCTTGGCTTTTTTTACACGAGCGACCAACTTCTCTATTTTATAGATAATTTCATCTACCCAACCTTGTGCGTACCTTTTCTTGGCCGCTACAGGATTTATCTCCGCGCAAACGGTTACACAGCCCGCTATACATCCTGCTTTAGGTTGCGCGCCACTCATTCCACCCAATCCTGCGGTTAAAAAAAGTTTACCTGCAGGCGTCTCGTCCTTATCTAAAATCTTTCTAAAGCCATTCATCACCGTTAGTGCAGTTCCATGAACAATTCCTTGCGGACCAATGTACATATAAGATCCCGCAGTCATCTGCCCATACTGAGTAACCCCTAGCGCATTATACTTCTCCAAATCATCAGTCTTTGAATAATTCGGCACCATCATACCATTGGTCACTACAACTCTTGGAGCCTCTTTTGAAGATGGAAATAAGCCCATGGGATGTCCAGAATACATATGTAGTGACTGTGCAACAGTCATCTCAGACAGATATTGCATCGTAAGTAAGTATTGCGCCCAATTTTGAAAGACCGCCCCATTTCCACCGTAGGTAATTAATTCCTGAGGGTGTTGAGCCACCGCTGGATCCAAATTGTTTTGAATCATATGCATGATGGCAGCTGCATGGACGGATTGCGCTGGATAATCCCCAATCGGTCGCGCGTACATTATATATTTAGGCATGAAACGGTACATATAGATCCTACCGTATTCATTCAATTCTTTTTGAAATTCTTTGATCAGTATCTCATGCCATATGGAAGGGAAATACCTCAATGCATTTCTTAAAGCTAGTTTTTTTTCAGTCTCTGATAAAATATCCTTTCGCCTAGGAGCATGATTCAAAGCAGAATCTAAAACGGCGGGTGGAGGCAGTTTCTCGGGGAGTCCTTGTCTTATCTCTATCTGAAAATCATTTATTACAGGATTCATTTAAAAATAGTTATCATTCGTGCAAAACATAATTGAAAGATAAGTGATAAATTATATTTTTCGAATTATTTATCACAAGACATAAAAAAAGCTCATCATAGAAATATGATGAGCTTTTTTTAAACAGATATTTTAATTAGTTGTTCAACTTAAAGATGATAGGCAGCACCATTCTCACCTTCACACTTCTACCTCGCTGTTTGCCAGGTGTCCATTTAGGAGACGATTTCAAGACCCGCTCGGCTTCTTGATCACATCCCGCTCCGATGCCTTTAACCGCTTTCACTTCGGTTACCGATCCATCCTTGTCTACCACAAACTGAACAAAAACTCTACCCTCTATTCCCATCCTTCTTGCTTGGGCAGGATAGGTCATATTGCTACCTACAAACTTGTAAAAAGCAGCATTTCCTCCGGGAAAACCTGGCTGATCCTCTACGATAGTGAATACTTCATCTACTTCCTCTTCAGGTGCCTCTTCGAATACGAAATCTTCAACTACTTCTTCTTCGGTTACTTCAAGATCCAATTCTACTTCTATTTCTTCTTCTATCTCCTCTTCGTCAGGAACCTCAATAATTTCAGGTAATTGTATTTTAGGAGGTGGGGGTGGGGGTTGCTCTGTTGGAGGGATTTCCATTAAATCCTCAAAATCATCTTGAACCATCCCTAAATCTAGTAAACCAGAATCATCATAAGTACGCCATTCAAATGCAACAATAACCAAAAGAAGACTTACACTGAGGCCCAGATTTAGAAACATTCCAGACATTCTTGACAAATCGTTTTTGGGGTTTTTCTTTAATTCCATACAATTATGTTAAAATTTCATTAACACTAATTATCAAATATATTGTCAATCTTATTTTTAAACTAGGATTCGCTCGCTTTTTTCATCTAAATAGAAAAATTTTATATAAACAGAAGCTTCACTGCAATCCTTATTTTGAATTGCCTTAAGTAGCTAGTGTTCCATACTTTAAATAACATTTTTTACCCTTATCAGGCTCCTATCAACGCACGGTACTCCTCAGCAGATAACAAGTGATCTCCTTGGTCCTCAACTTTAATCTTGACCAACCATCCTGCCTCATAAGGATCAGTGTTAATGAGTTCAGGAGTAGCCTCAAGTGCTTCATTTAGAGATAAAACTTCTCCAGAAACGGGCATCATTAAATCTGAAACTGTTTTTACTGCTTCTACAGATCCGAATACCTCTTCAGCAGAAAATGTCTCTCCTAGGGTTTCAATCTCTACATAAACGATATCACCTAACTCCCCTTGAGCAAAATCTGTAATACCTACCGTAGCGGTATCGCCCTCAATCTTGACCCATTCGTGATCCTTGGTATACAATAGTTGACTGGGAATATTCATATATCTTTTTTTAACTACTCTGAAATCTATTAAGACAAAATACGCTTAAACTTTTTTATTGTGCAAGGTTAAATCTTAATTGTATACCAAAAGAAGTAGTCGATCTCAAATAGGATCCTACACGCGGTGTCGTTGTATTCTTTTCATAATACATGGTTAAATCTAGCTGTTTATTGAGCTTATATGCCAATGATGGACGGATCTGAAACCCTTTGTTTCCATTCGTGATTTTATTTTCGGTCCCTTCCTCTTCCAATTGCAACTTACGCTGTACAGTTTTTGAATCTCGAAAAGTAATGGCCATTCTAAAAGTAACGTCATTTTTGATGGTGATCGTTCTTCCCTTGGTTTTAAATGGTAAGATCAAATCCGCTTTGGTCCATCCAAAATCAAAGGTGAGACCACTGTTTTGTGTTTCTGTGACTTGGGCATTTGATAAATTTAAGGCGAGATTTCTATCCCTTTTGTAGTTAAAGCTGGCGCTTAAATTGGTCTTGGTCTTGACATTGATCCCTATCAGAGGTGCAAATTGCTCTAAGATGGATACCTGATTTAATATATACACAGGGACCAATTTACCGGTAATACTATCCGTCAAAGAGGCCAAAGGATAATCGGTTAATTGATTATCTAAAGTCATCTGTTCAGTATAAAGTAAGGAATTGGTATAGTTATTAACATTAAATATAGAGCGATAACTGTGGGTGAGGTTCACTGAAGAAAAAACATCTTTGAGACCTGGCAACTTAGATAATCCTGCAAAATCAATACGCCAGTTTGGTATAGGTATTCGTGGGAATACGCCCATAGATGCGTTTTCTGCATTTTCTCCGGTATAAGCTGCCAAAAATGCTGGCACCAAAATATCCTGACTTATCGTATCGTAGCGATCTGATATGCCGCTCGCCTCCAAAGAATTGCTCAATCTTCCACTGATAACATCTATATTTTCTTTGAACTGGTCAAATGCAGGTGAAGTTTCAAACTCAACGCCATTTATGGTTTGGGTTTGTGCTTCAAAAGCCGATTTAATCGTTAAATATGAGATACTATAACTCCCTGATCTCGAAGGCGTCAATGATCCAAACTCTTGAATTTCTGAATTATAACGAAAAATTTCCTGGTACCTTCCTGCACTCGTTTTTTTGCCATTTAACTGGATTTTTAATCCTTTGAAAGGTTCAATCGATGCGTTGAAAGAAAGATTTCGAGTACTCGATTGCATAAAAGGGGATGTCAAAAAAGGAGTTTGGGTGATCCAACCCTGCTCGGCAGCAGTAAATCTAATCGCTGCATCTTGTTCACCAAATAAAAATCTCCAACCCGGAGCAGACCAAAGAGAATCCATTCCAAAAAGATTAGGTGTAGGCAAAAATCCAGATAAGTTAGTGATTTCCTTTATCCCGTAATTGAAGTTTATAGACCTGATCGCCATCAAAACACGTAGAATGCCTTTACCAACAATCAAAGATGAACTTAACGAAGTCTCATTCTCCTTTTTTTTGCCTACAGAGGAACTTGATCTATTACTTCTCGAAGGCGTATTTATTGTTTTAAGAAAGGGTACTTTATTGTACAGCTTAACCATATCGATTTTACCTGTCAAGGATTTATCACTTGAATTATTTATAATATTACCAAACGAATTACCCAGAGAATCTTCCTGATTTAATGATCCAGTGACCCAGCCATAACTCGCCGCATATCTTACATCTGAGCTAATCCAATCCGTGATAGGTATTTTATCAAAAGGTAGTTTAAGATTCAATGAAGCATTTTGATTATAGTTTTTCATCCTTCCTAAACTCAAAATTTGATCAAGAATATAATCGCGTTCAGCACTGGTGGTAATGTCCCCCTCAATAAAGTCATCAGACTCATCGATGACTGCGTTGACTCTGACACTGTAATCAAAGCTTAAAGCTTTGAAAAAATTCCATCGCAACCCATAATTTCTATTAAAAGAAAATAAACGTTCATAATAAGGATCCATGCCCGCGGTCGTTAATTGCGCATTATAAAGCTGAGTATGAACAAAATTTCGATTCAAATCTCCCCTAAAAGTCAAGCTAGTGGGTAATATTGAAAAATTAATGTCCTTGATAATCTTCAAAAAAGGATTACCTAATATTTCACTCTTTGCGAAAGGTTCAATGGAAAATCCTTCCGGAGAATAATTGTAGGATAAGCCCGCACTGGTCGTCTTTCGGTAAAATTTTTGCGTGCTAATATTGGTCGTGTTTTGATCACTAAAAGCATAAGAAAATGAAAAATTTTCAATATCGTAGACATTTGTTTTAGCATTTGATTTTACTTTTTCTTTTCTCACATTGGTGAAATTTAAGCTTCTTCGTATCGACCGATCTTGAACAAGAACGAGATAATCATCCTTCCCTACTTGGGTATCAAAACTTTCTAAAGAAGCCTCAAGAGGGATGTCAGGGTCTAAGGGATCAAATTTTGGCGTTGCCCTTGACTGTTCTATACTTGCGTAAATAGGAATTTTCAATCCTGTTTTTTCTGGAAATAAAAATTTATCAAAATTTATGGACGCGTTAATGTCGTATTGAAATTGCTCCTCCCTAGTACGCTCTGAAATTCTTTGCTGAATAGATCCAAACCCATTGGAAATATACCGCGTAGATGCACTGAACATACCTAAATCTGCCAATTTAGCATTGAACCGAGCATTAGCTGCCCAACCGTTTTGACTGTCAAAATCGGTTACTCGTAATTCATTTACCCACAGGCAAATAGATTTATCTTGTAGATCATCACTTCCCAAATTTCTCAAGCCTATCATCATTGTTAATATAGTACTTAATTCAGGTCTTCCTTTAATAGTTAAATCATATTTACCGTCTTTGGACTTTTTAGTATAAGGAACCTGTACGTTTAAGTCCGTTCGATTCCGTTCAGATTTTAAAGCTAAGATTTCGTTAATGGCAAGGTCTATTTCATTTTCTTTAGGCCAAACAACTCTTCGAATCGCCTCACCGGAAAGCCCCGAATTCGTAGGAGTTATCTTGAGGGGCAATTCTATTTCGTAATAATTTTCTGAATAATCAGTACCAAATCTTAAAAAGGCCGAAACTTCATCATCTGAAACATCATCTCCCTGATAGGCATGCGCCGAGAAAAACATTTTTAATCTCCCATAATTTATCAAATCGTAACTTACTCCCTTGAATACAGCTCTTGAGTCTTTATCAGGCAAATCTTCCACACATACCTGCAAGGATTGCTCATTATCTCTACGATTCAAAAAAGTGGTGTTATCGCGATCCCTCGATAAACCCGGAGGTATGACATAGGGGGGTGACTCGTCGTTTCCTATACTATTTTCCTCCACATTCACCACAGAAACCTGAAAATCAGAAGTGGTGATCTCAGGCACCTCATTAAACCCCTCCTCAAATAAAGTGCCTTGATATTTTCGCCACTTATTTCCAATCAATCTAAAACTAGACATACGCAATACAACAGGCTGACTGAAATCTGTTAAATACATTCTGGCATATTGCATTGACTTAAAACCCTCAATCGCTCCCACAATTTTGTCAGGATTTTTTATGGGTACCCTAAATAGGTACCAAGTGGCCTCTCCATCCTTACCCACCACCTGATCAACGATGTTTTCTTTACCGACTTCAAGATTTCCTGGTCTTAAATCTATTTTATATTCATAATATTCTTCTAAGCTTGATACTGTATTGTCCCTACTGATATCTTCATTGTCTGGAGCCGGACTATTGCCTTCAGAAAAATCTGAAGAAGTCACAGGAGAATTTCCCTCTTGTCCATTGTAGTTTTTATAGCGCTCTAATACTTTCGCGTTTTTTTGATCGTATGCATTGTCTAAATAATATTGAAAATTATCACCCGATGGATCTGCCAATATCTCCTCGCGGGCAAGACCTGCTACATTAAGCTGATCAATATAAGGCTGAAAATAGGCTGCCTCTAAATCATTTCTCAAACCATCAAGACCTACATCTTGATTCGCCCTACTCCCTTGTGAATTCTCAAATTGATTGGTTAAAAATTGCTCTTCAGTGATGTAGCCCCATTCTGTAGCCGATGCATTAGTTAAATCTCCATCTGCAGGGAGCCCATTTTCAAACGCATGCCGCCCATCTTTTATATAATCCTCTGAAACACTGCCTAAATTAAAAATCAAAGATCCTCCGGTCTTATTGTGCTCATTAAACCTTCCATCCAAAACCTTGCCTTTGGGGTTTCCGTCTGCAAAGCCAATGAAAGGATCCATCATCCAAAACTCGATAAACTCTATATTGGTCTTATCGAAATCAACTTCATTATTTATATGATTGGTAATCCCTCCCCAATTTTCTTCAGGATTAGGCAGCAGCCCGTCGGCATCTAAATTGGGATTGTAATTGTAGGGTCCACGTTCACTTGGGAAATAGGCAATATCTAAAATAGTTTCATTTGTTGTGATCATGGTGCGATCTTGCTGTTGATGGATTTCCTGAGGATAAACGATTCTTTCGTAATGATTCTCAAGATCTTCCTCTGTCAAATTATTAGGCCGTCTGTTGCCAATAGAGGTATAAAAAACACTGTTGTCAACGGTATACCAAGCTAATTTTGCCCGTTTATAATTAGCCCCTAAATCTCCACCTTGGGCATCTTCAACCTCAAATCGATCATCACTGGTACTAGGTGTTGAGGCCAGATTCCAACCTGCCCAAGATTGTAAATTTCCCCCATAAGTAAGCGCATTTTCAAAATCATCTATATAAGAAGTTCCTTCACCTTCCACCAAGTTTGAAGTACCAGGAATCAATTGGGCAAATTCCGCACTGAAGGAAACACTTGACTTTTCTTTGGTACTGATAAAAGGCATTGCATCTACGATTTGTGTCAATAACCTTGAATCCGTCTGGTAATTTAAATTAAATCCATATTTTGTATTCTTTGTAGGCTCATCTCCTACCGCATAGCGTGTTTTACCTCCCGGTCGTTCATTGAGATGTAACAAGGTGGCTCCTATTGAAAAATTATCATTAAAGAGGTATTCGAAATTAGTCCCAGTAAGCCATCTGGTTTGAAAATTAAAAAGATCAGCCTTTTCATAGGAGATCTGAATCTGTTTACCTGAACTCATGATACTGCTGTTCAATATCCGGACCCTTCCTAAATTATAATCTACGGTATAATCAAGTCCTTCACTTAAAGGTGTATTTCCCGCCATGACCACCACTGATCCTGGAGAAATATTTATCCCAGGTAAGGAAATTTCAGAAGAAGAACCTCCACTATATTTTCCTAAAATGAAAAACTTGTTTTTTGAGGCTATCTGTGCTGCATCTGCCTTTGTCGTCCTATAAAGGGTATCAAAGACATATTTATCTATCAGCTCAAATTCACTATCATCAAAATAGCTCTTTAATTTCGGTCCAAAAGGTTCTAATACAGGAAAAATAATTACCCCCGTCTTAGAGTTAATTGTAATCCCTTCTATATAATCAAAATTCCCATCCTTTTGACGATCATTATTTCTATTCAACTGGTCTAGACCCAGTAGTTGAACCAAAGGGATATCTTTGGTCAAGCGGCCTTCGTGTAAGGAAGGATTATCAATCCCTGTTAGGTCATCTCGGTAATGGATTCTTAAGGTAAATCCATCTTTTTGGACCTGACCTGCATTCAAATTGTAAATGTTTTTCATCATTAAATCCCATGTGGGAATGCGAGTATTGATTTTATTAGGCCGTAACATTTTTAAAAAGATCAACTCATCGTCATCGAATCCTTGATAATCCTCAGAAAGCTCTCCTACTTTATAGACCTGCCCATTGTACGTATATTCATAAGATACGGCCAAAACCTCATCGTTTTGAAGCTTCCTAATCAATGAAACATAACCCAATTCTTTATTGATATTATATTCTGTTAAATCTAATTTTCGCGCCGTAGTTACTTTTACAAAATCCGTAGATTCCGTCATTCCAAAATTTGATTCTAATAATTCATTAATTAAATTTGGACTTCTTGCACCATTTAATGAAATAAGATTTTGGTACAGTTCATTAGAGCCGTTGCGCGAAGCCCCATCTACCAGGGACCCTATGTTGGGATTATACACGACGGATCCTTCTCCTAAATCCATGAATGAGATAAAATTTCTAGTAGTCGCCGTATTATTGTTCCTATTAAGGACATAAACTTCCACTCTTGTCACGTTAATTCCTGAAATTAACTGAGGTAATCCCCCCAACCAATTTTCGTAATTTTCACGAAAAAAATGACTTAAAAAAAAATGTCTGTTCTCATCATAATTAGATGCTTGAAGTTCAAATTGACGTTCATCTACTCCATCTTCTAGAGTGATTACCTCATTTCTTCCTTGTTGTCTAGAGGCAATTCCTGTTACATACAATTTACCAAATTGTAATTGTGTTTTAACTCCAAACAAAGACTGAGCTCCCGAAATAAGACTGTTAGATATGGGCATACTTACATTTCCCAATTCAATTTTTTTGATTATCTCTTCTTCATATCCAGTATAATCGATCTTCATGTCATTTTGAAAATCAAACGAATTATTATTATCAAAATTAAAAGTAACCGCCAACTTATCACCAATCTTACCCACCACATTGGAGCTGATCTGCATATTAAAATTGAAGCCCCCATTTTTTCTTTGACGTTCAGGTATCTGAGGGTTGTCATTGTATTGAAATAATCCTCCAAAATCCAGATTCACAAACCCTGTCGGTGTAATATCAACATAACTGCCTCCAAAAATTCTATCAAATACAGGGCTTATGTAGAGCTTTGGTATCAATCGTCTACCGCCAATCGCACTCTCCCCCTCCAAACCAATGGCCTGTTCTCTCCAATAATCTTTAACCAATTTTTGAGTATGAGACGCATCGTATTCTTTAAAACTTAAATTTATGGGTGGTCGAAAATCAATACTTTCTAATTGTTCTGTAGCTGTAAAATTAATGCTCGTATCAAAGTCAACTTGCAGATCTAGGGAAGTAGGATCTATTAAGTTAATAGATGATTTACTAGGAGGTTCAGAGTAAATATCTCCATATCGATAACTTGGATTATAATTGGGAAAAGAAGTGGATTTATAAGGCACAAGGGTATCCGACTTTATCGTGCTATCACCTGCCTGTGTGAAGAGTTCAGCTCCATACAAAAAAAAGGATGCATACGTGCACAAGCATATACTTGCTATCGCTCGGATATTGAACTGGTACTTATTCAAGAATTGGTTTTTATACTCTTTTTAAGGCAAACTTTATCAGCTCCTCAAGTCGTAGGCTTTCATGCTCTGACATGATCTTATCAACTGTCTTTTCCGCCGCTGGCTTGCCGATACCTAAGGTTGTTAGTGCAGATAACGCTTGTGCTCTTAAAGTATTGTTAGATTCTCCAGATATATCTATTGCATTTTCGAGCAAAGTCTCTTTTTTAAACTTGTCTTTAAGTTCTAAAATAATACGTTCGGCAGTTTTTCCGCCAATGCCTTTGACCGACTGGATCACTTTTGCCTGCCCATTAATCACCGCCGATTGCAACTCCTCTGCTGATAAACTTGACAATACCATGAGTGCGGTACTAGGACCCACACCACTGATCCCTATCAAATCCCTAAATCTCGATTTTTCAGATAAATCATGAAACCCATAAAGCGTTTGACTATCTTCCTTGACGTGAAAATGAGTATACAATCGACCTTTACCGAGCACTTTGATTTGGCCATAGGTAATTAACGATATTTTAATTTCATAGCCAATCCCATGGATATTTATAATAACGTGGGTCGGCGATTTTTCCGCAAAGGCTCCTTCTACAAAATTAATCATGAGCTGCCTTTTCAGATATTTCTTGCTCCTGTGCATCAACCACCGCAATGGCTGTAATATTAAAAATATCACTTACTGAACTCCCTTTTTGGAGTACATGAATTGCTTTTCTCATGCCCATCAAGATGGGTCCAATGGCTTCAGCACCTCCAAATTCCATGAGTAATTTATAAGCAATATTGCCTGACTCTAAGTTCGGAAAGATCAGTGTATTTGCGAACGTTCCTGACAATTTACAAAATGGATAATTCTCCTCTATATACTCCTTACTAAGGGCCACATTCGCCTGAATTTCTCCATCAATTAATAATTTGGGCCACTTGGCTTGCGCTTTGGCTACAGCCTTAGCCATCTTTTGTGGGATCTCTCCCTTTGCTGATCCGAAATTGGAATAAGAAAGTCCTGCCATTCTGGGCTCAACATCAAAAAATCGAACTGCCTGCGCTGTCAACCCGATAATATCAACCAACTGATCGGCAGAGGGATTCAAATTAACCGTGGTGTCTGAAAGAAAATAATTTCCGTTTTTGTTACTTAAAATGTACATTCCTGCCACACGATCAATCCCGGACTCTGGTCCTATGATTTCTAATGCAGGACGTATAGTCTCTGGATAGTCATTTGACATTCCAGAAATGAAAGCATCTGCTTCCTCATTATTAACCATCATCATACCAAAATAATTATCATTGAGCATCGCCTTCTTGGCTTGTGGATACGTCATCCCTTTCCGTTGACGCAACTTGAAAAATTGAGCAGCATAATTCAATCGTTTGGCTTCCTGCTCTATTGGATCAATAATTTCGCATTCTCCCAAATCCAGTTCATTCTCTTTTATCAACTGCTGAATAAATATACGATTACCTAATAAAATAGGAATAGCAACTCCCTGATCTACTGCCTGTTGAGCTGCTTTAAGAATAGAAACCTCATGAGCTTCTCCAAAAATAACACGTTTTGGATCTTTTTTCGCTCGAGTAATAATCCTAGAAATCAAGCGTTGATCAATGCCAATTCGCTCTTGAAGCTCAATTTTATACTGCTCCCAATTTTCAATATCTATCTGTGCTACATTGGAATCCATTGCTGCCTTTGCGACTGCTGGAGAAATAATGGTGATTAATCGTGGGTCCAGCGGTTTGGGAATTAAATAATCTCGGCCAAATTTCAAAGTATTAGATCCATAAGCCTTGAGAACCAAATCGGGAACACTTTCCTTGGCTAAATCAGCAATTGCCTTAACTGCTGCAAGCTTCATGGCTTCATTTATGGTCGTCGCCCTCACATCAAGGGCACCTCTGAAAATATAAGGAAAGCCCAAAACGTTGTTTACCTGATTGGGATGATCTGATCTTCCGGTCGCCATAATAATGTCTTTACGAGTCGACATCGCAAGCTCATAAGCAATTTCTGGATCTGGATTTGAGAGCGCGAAAATTATTGGATTCGCTGCCATCGTTAAAATCATCTCTGGAGTCAAAATATTAGCCTTTGACAATCCTAGGAACATATCAGCATCTACCAATGCATCACTGAGTGTATGCAGATCTTTATTCGTAGCATACTTGGCCTTTTGCTCATTGATGACATCTCGATCCACTCTTACTACGCCCTTTGAATCTGTCATAACAATATTTCCGACATCAACACCCAATGACACATAAAGATCGGTACAAGCAATAGCGGCTGCTCCACCTCCACTAATGACTATTTTAAGTTCTTCTAGCTTTTTATCAACGAGTTCCAATGCATTTAATAGCGCTGCACTCGAAATAATCGCCGTCCCATGCTGATCGTCATGCATGACGGGAATACTCATCACTTCCCTCAGCGCTTTTTCAATTTTGAAACATTCCGGCGCCTTAATATCTTCTAAATTGATTCCTCCAAAAGTGGGCTCCAAAGATTTGACAATTTCTATAAACTTGTCGGGATCCGTTTCATTAACCTCAATATCAAAAACATCAATGCCAGCAAATTTTTTAAACAGAACTCCCTTGCCCTCCATTACCGGCTTAGAGGCCTCGGAACCAATATTTCCAAGTCCCAATACGGCCGTTCCATTGGTGATCACCCCTACTAGATTGCCTTTAGCAGTATATTTATATACATCTTGTTGGTTGTTGGCAATTTCCAAACAAGGCACTGCTACCCCGGGTGAATATGCCAATGCTAAATCATGCTGGCTTCTTAGTGGCTTGGTTGGAATAACCTCAATTTTACCTCTAGGAGGTGCTTCGTGGAAGTCTAATGCCTCTTGTTTTCTGATTTTTGCACACATAGTTTTTCGGTTATCTTCAATTGCCCTCTTTAAAGGTTGACAGTATCGCATCGACTTCTTGCAGCAAAGTTCTTTTTTTCTTACCTGGTGCAGCAACAAAACCCTCAATATAATAAATTACTTTTTGTTTTTCTGAAACAAAAGTATAACTAATATAAGGACCACCAAGGGAGTTATCATTGATTTTCCATAGTCCTCTGCTCTCCACGGCATAACGCCCCTTAAATTGGGTTTTTTTCAGAAATACCGTATTTAAATCATCCCGCATTTGTCTGGTAATGAATAAATTTTTTTTCTCACTATCCCTTAAAAATTGTCTGGTAATTCGATCTCTGAATTCAGGTACTTGATCAAATATTTCAATATTTATATAGGGCTCGTAATACACAAATACGTTTTGTTCCTTACTTCCGTTGAGATACCTCATCCAATAAAAACCAGGCTCACTTGCTGCTTGCTGCCAACCTGAGGGGATACTTATTTGAAATGAATGAGCTTCTTGAACGACTTTTTCAAGTGATTTCTCATGACTATTAAATAATTTCCTTACCGTTCTATCTCGGACTCTTTTCTCAAATAAAGACTGTATTCTTTCCTTGTTTTTTGTGAGCTTTTGGCTGAGGTCTTTTTCTGTATTACCGAACAAATATAAAATAATCTGTCCTTTGGCAAACTCATCTTTTCGAATGCTCATATAGAGACTGGTATCGAGTTTAATCATCCTTAGAGATTCAGAAGTTAGGAAACCCCTCAAAACATTGCTTTCTGAAGTCTTACTATCTAAGGTCACCACAAAAATCATATTAGCTGAAGATTTAAGCGTAGTATTTAACTTTTTTGGACTGACCCTATTGAGATGAAAAAAAGGCTCATCTTGGGGCAACCCGGGCATAGGCTCCCTGAGTATCCTCCTAAGTTGTATTCCTAGATCATGGTCCCACTGCTGTTGATCCATCACCAACATAATACTGCCAATTTCTCCCTTGGCCGTCGGCATAAATTCTTGGGCTATCTTGTCTTGAGTTTCTCCACAAAACGTAAACAACCAGATAGTACAAGAAATAAAAAAATAGTTTTTTTTCATCATTTAATAAATATCACACCAAGATTTACACAGAATTTATTTAATCACTTCTAATAATCAGGATTTGACCAGGATAAATTGTGTTAGAATTCAGTTTATTTATTACTTTGATGGTTGCGACTGAAACATTTGAATTTTTAGAAATACTCCATAATGAGTCTCCGCTTCTTACCTGATAAGTCTTCCCCTTGATTACCGATGATAATTTCTGATTCTGATTAGCCACTACATCCACTTTTTGATTACTCTTAGTATAGCTGGAAAGGGTCCAAATGGCTAAATTTTGCCCTGTCCGAATCAAGGTCGAACTGAGACGGTTCCACTTTTGGATATCTGAAATACGTACGGCGTAATGACGCGCAATACTTCCTAAATTGTCTCCACTTCTCACACAATAAATATTTTTGGTCCGCCCATAAGTACTTCCTGTCATACGCCTTGCCAAATACTCCAATTCCTTCTTTCCTACTTTATTCGCAGTATCAAATAAAAATATACGTTGGGCATTAATATAAAGCTTTCTGTCTGCAGGAACATTCAGCGAAAAACTACGCACCCCTTCAGGAATTACCCCTCTTTTAATACTTGGATTAAGATCAAGTAATTCCTCCAAAGCTATATCAGCAAAATGTGCAAAGGTGGCCAAGTGCAAATATTGGTTTACTACAATCGTATCTGACAAGGCCAATGATGATTTTTGATCGGGAAAAAGATTATGTTCTTCCGCATAATTCAGCACATAATTGATGGCAATGAATTGAGGAATATAGGAACGGGTTTCTCTAGGCAAATATCGATAAATTTGCCAAAAATTTTTTTTAAAACCACTCCTTCGAATGGCCTTACGGACATTACCTGGACCACAATTGTAGGCAGCAATGGCCAAATCCCATCTACCAAAAATATTATACAAGCTCTTTAAATACCTGCAAGCAGCATCAGTTGCCTGATTTGGGTCCATACGGTCATCTATGTACCATGAATTTGATAATCCATAGGATCGACCAGTGCTTGGCATGAACTGCCATAGCCCAACTGCACCGGCTCGCGACTGAGCTCGTGGCACCAAACCTGACTCAACGATCGCTAAATATTTTAGATCATCAGGTAAACCGTATTCTTTCAGATAGGGTTCTATGATCGAAAAATAATAATCTTTCTTTTCTAGAATCCCTCGGGTGTAATCTCGATTACGAACAGAAAAATAATCTATGAAACTCTTTACTGTTTTGTTAAAGGTTAGTGGAATTTCCGTATCTAGACACCCCATTCGATCGGCGATTTCAGCATAATTGGCATCTGGAATATAATCGTACCTTTGATGTGTTGAATCGTACTCTGCAAACACATTTGTGATATAGAACAGTGCCAAAAATATTGTTAAGCCTATCTTCATCTGAATGATGTGATTGTAAATGACTTTGCAAAAGAAAAAAGCTTTTCCTCCTCAAAACTTGCTGTCATTACCTGTAATCCAATAGGCATCGCATTTTGATCTTCTCCCAAAGGAATAGAAATAGCAGGTATTCCCGCAACAGAAGCCTGTACAGTAAATAAATCTGACAGGTACATTTCTACAGGGTCTATGGTTTTGGAATTGATCTCAAAAGCCGTAGTCGCCGTAGTTGGTGAAATAATAAAATCATATTCTTCAAGAATCTTTTCGGTGTAATCTTTTACCAAACGCCTTACCTTTTGAGCCTTGGTATAAAATGCGTCCTGATAACCTGAAGAAAGCACAAAAGTTCCTAGAAGAATTCTCCTCAAAACTTCAGATCCGAACCCCTGGGTTCGGGATTTTTTATACATGGATTCTAAATTAGAAATCTCTAAACCCCTAAACCCATAACGTGCCCCATCGAATCTAGCTAAGTTAGCACTTGCTTCAGCAGAAGTCAAAATGTAGTAAGTTGGCAACAAATATTCTAAAAAAGGAAAAGATACTTTTTCCAATAAATGGCCTGAGGTCTTTAAGCTCGACATAGTTTGATTCATCATTTGACTGACCGAAGTAGCTATTCCTTCTACCTCATTGATTTCATTGAAATAAGCAATTTTATAGCTACTGGACTTGATAGGACTTCGAGAAAATTGAGGTACTTTTTTTCTACTTGAAGTGGTATCTCGCTCATCGCTGCCTGCTATTATTTCAAGAATTAATTCTGTATCGGCAATACTTTTGGATAAAATTCCTACACAATCAAAAGAGCTAGAATAAGCAGTGAGTCCATAACGAGAAATCCTAGAATAAGTAGGCTTCAGACCAAATACACCACAAAATGCGGCGGGTTGTCGTACGGATCCTCCCGTGTCAGAACCTAAAGAGATCTGGCACATATCCGTTTGCACGCCAACCGCACTTCCCCCAGAAGAACCTCCGGGGACTCGTGATGGATTTACTCCATTTTTAACCAAACCAAATGCAGAGTTCTCATTAGAGGAGCCCATCGCAAATTCATCACAATTTTGCCGACCTATGACAATGGCATCCTCATCTAATAACCGTTGAATAGGGGTTGCTGTGATTTGGCTCTCAAAATCTTCAAGTATTCTGCTTGAGCACGAAACCAAATGGTCTTTCAAGCAAAATAGATCTTTAATCCCCACCACTAAGCCCGCCAAGCGACCTGCAGTTCCCTGCTTTAATTTCAAGTCAACTTGTACCGCCTTTAATATGGCCTCCTCTTTAAATACTTCAATAAAAGCATTTAAATTTGGATTATGCTCTTCAATTTTTTCTAGATGATAATTTACTATTTGAGCAACTGTAATTATTTGCTCATCAAGATCAGCCCTAATTTGCTGATATGATTTGTAAAGCATGAAAAATTAAGGTTTCTTTTCGTCTGACTGAGCGCCTTGTTCAATTTCTTGCTTAATATCCTTGGTGGCATCTTTAAACTCTCTTATGCCTTTCCCTAGCCCTCTGGCTATTTCAGGTATTTTTTTTGCCCCGAAAAAGACAACCAAAAAAAGGCCAATGACAATCCATTCCCATCCTCCGGGCATTCCAAATGCTAATACAGTATCCATGAATGTTTTTTTTATTTAAATCAAAGATAAGCAAAAAGCTATCAAACTATTGCTTTAACCATCTTTCAGGATCAAGTTTTTTTTTATCTCGCCAAACTTCAAAATGAAATTGCGTTATTCCTGCGTTATTCGTGTGTACTTTTCCAATCAAATCACCTGTCTGTAATACTTGCCCCTGCTTGACTTCGACACTTTTTAATTTGGAATAAACGGTATAATAATTCCCATGTTTAATAATAACAACATTATTTTGACCGGGAACGAATGCTTTAACTCTTACCTCTCCCTCAAACACTACTGCTACATTTTCATCCCTTTGCGTCTGAATATCTATACCTGTGTTATTGATGCTTACATTTTTTAAAATTGGATCTCTTTGTAGTCCAAATCTTAAGGAAATAAATCCAGTATTAACAGGCCAAGAAAGCTTTCTCATTTGATCCTCAAATTTCCCAGTCAGTTCCTTAGCTCGTTCTTTTTGTCCTGAAGATATTTTTTTTTCTGTTTCTAGTTCAATCTTAATTAAACTAGCAATCAAGTCATCCAATTTTTTTATCGATTGCTTTCGCGCAGTCATCTCTTTCCTCAGCGATGACTCATTTTTTGTCAATTGGGCAATGAGTTTGGTTTTCCCTTTTTTGAGACTAATGAGTCGATTACTCTCCGCTGATTTACTCTTGATTACTAGCCGCAAGTCTGATTTTCTTTGCTCCTCTACCTTCTGTTGAGCGATCAGCTCTTTTTTAGTTTCTGCTATTTGGTCAGATTGCCTTTTACGGGCCTCGCTATATTGTTCCATATATTTCAATCGCATATAAAATTGAGTAAAAGAATTTGATGCAAATAGAAATGAGATAAAGTTATATCCATTTTTAGATTTATAAGATTTATAAATCATGGCTGCATACTCATCTTTCATCGATTTTAAATACAAATCAATATCACTAATAATGGACTCCAATTCCAGTATTTCATTAGTGATCAAATCAGCCTCTTCTTCTAAAGTGTTCAACAAC
Source organism: uncultured Flammeovirgaceae bacterium (assembly GCA_913050055.1). Taxonomy (GTDB): domain Bacteria; phylum Bacteroidota; class Bacteroidia; order Cytophagales; family Cyclobacteriaceae; genus UBA4465. The sequence continues at coordinate 19,252 of CAJXAT010000041.1, forward strand.
TTTTGACGGGAATGAATTTGATTTTCCAATGACCTCAATTGACCTAAAGTAGCCATTTTTTTGTTCTTTGTTTGTCCGAGAATCTTTTCAGATTCTATTATTTTTTTGATATTTTCAATCCGTTCTAACTCTAACTGTTTTTTGTCTTTTTGTCCAACAACCGTTAGAGATGCTGACATTAATATGAATAGAAAAATAAAATCAGTCTTTAAGAAACTTTGCTGGAACATTGAATGGAAACTTAAGCGTTTTATCAGGTAAATTAGCCGATTTAATATTAATCTCAATTTCTTTAGTCGGTTGCTCTTCTTCAAAAAATGTAAGTACTAACTTCATATAATAAGGCAGGAGCGCCCGCTCGTTTAATTGAGTAAAATCTCCGTAATTTAATAAGATAATTGAAAAATAGGCAAAAATTGTTGCTGCAACACTTATAATTGGATTAATGCTATCCTTATTAAAAATATTTTCATAAACAAATAGGCTTCTAAAAGCTTGAGTTACATATTCATATTCATAAAGTATTATAACAAAAAAGAAAGATAACATTCCAATATAAACAATCATTGCTGAAAAATTTATAAATAAATGATTAAATTTGTGACTTTTGCTAAATAGATATATTTGAAGTATCACTGCCAAAAATAAAGACACAAAAT
>CAJXAT010000042.1 GCA_913050055.1 uncultured Flammeovirgaceae bacterium
ACAATACAATGGATAATGATGGATCTATGTCATCGCTACCGTTTGTAGGACTTGATAGGGCAGGTGCTGCAGGTGGACTATTTTCTTCCACCGTAGCCGCAGCTGTTGGTTCATCGTCATCACCGCAGCTAGCGAAAAATACAAGAGATGCGATAGCAGACGATAAAACTATTTTTTTCACGTAACTATTTTTTATTCTTTTCATTTGATTTACATTTAGATTAGAAATTTTGGGTCCTTAAACTTTATCTTTTAATTATCTAAAGACATTTGGAAGAACCCACTCGCCAAAGTCTTTTGATATTTAATTTTTTTAAGAATTTAAATTTTGTCTGCCATATCTACCATCCGGGGTTTTGATCATAGTCTGCTAATTGAATTTGTCTAAAGGGTATGGGATACAAATAGCTTTTACTTTCAATAAAATTCAGACCATCAATGCCATCCCAATTAGCATTATAGCTAAACTCATTTTCGTCGTAAAAATATATGGATTTATCAGCCTCTGTCTCATTTATTTCACTCATTACACTTTTGGTATTACCTCTGTTGAGATAATTTCGTAACAGTTCACCCATTTCCCAGCGCATTAGATCATCCCATCTAAATCCTTCACAGATTAGCTCTACCCTTCGTTCCCGCCGTATTGCATGAATGAGATCAGCTTTACTTCCAGTGAGCATATTACGTTGATATTGAAGTAATGGAACATTTTCTGCTCCTCCTTTCTCAAAATCTGAAAGACTACTGCCACTTGTCCAAGAAGTCCATTCTAGTCTGTTACGCAATAATCCTACAGTAGCATCGATATCGTCGTCAGTTACTATATATTCAAGCTCACCAAGATCCTCTAATTCTGCCTTGGCTTCGAGTAAATTCAGCAAAACTTCGGCATACCTGAAAAGTATTTCCCCACTATTTGATGCATCGTCACCAAACCTTCTTGATAAATCACCCACATAATATTTACGCATTGTTAATGAAAAAGATTGATTGCCAGGAAGATTTTGCTTTTCAGTATCATTTACAATATCGTTCGAGAGTAGTATTGTTTGAATCAGTCTGGGATCTCGATCTTCATACATATCGCTCTCATTTACCCAAAAGTATGAGGTACCAGAGGATGGACTATCTCCGTTATTAACCGCAATGGGATTCCCGTCGTCCTCGAGGTATGTATCGATAAAATCTTTGGTGACATACCCACCCCAAATGGTCATCATTCGAGTAACAAATTGATCCTGGATATTGTATTCCTTCCACCAAATAACTTCACGATTTGAACTCAAATCCTCCTGAATAAATAAATCAGTATATGGCTGGTCTGATCCTTTCCAAATTCCATACCTCCCTGAATTCATGAGAATCTGAGCCGCATCAACAGCTTGCTTTAAATAGCTCGATCCATTGGATCCAGGAATTCCAAAATCTGTTCCGGCATGATATTTCTCCCAAGTTCCCTCGTAGAGCGCCACTCGGGATTTAAATGCCAATGCTACATCCTTATTTATCCACTGATTGCCCCTATTCTCATCACGTGCATCCATCATGGATATGGCTTTATCCAAGTCTTCAATTATGAAGTCTGCAGTTTCTGATCGGGAGCTTCGAGGAGTTTTCAACAAATCATCATCGTTAGTTGGAATAACGCTCTCAACTATCGGTACCCCTCCAAATCTTTTCAGCAACTGAAAATATTGCCATGAACGCCAAAAATGTGCCTCACCAATTAGGTCACGGGATTCAGCTTCTGAAACACTATTATTCTCCAATAGTATGTTCACCGTACGAATATTAGCATAAGCATCAGTCCAATTTCCGTCTGCTGAGGGAACAATGTAATTATCATTGACCAAGTCCACCGGATCAATACCTTGATTATCTGTTCCCCCATCTTTGCCCATGATAATATCTCCACTTTCATCAGAATAAAATTGATTGAGATATGCACGCATCTCTTCAACTGACCCAAATGATTGAAGAGACTTACTTGTTTGTGGATTCTTGTCCAAAAAATCTTCTTCACAACCCGTTAGGGCAAATAAGTAGATGCAAGCTACGATTAATTTGAATATTATCTTTTTCATAAATACTTACATATCAGATTTTAGAACTTAATATTAACTCCAACAGAAACAGAGCGCTGACGAGGGTAATTCAAACCAGGCAATGCGGGATCTCCCACACGTAATCGCTGAAACGTATATAAGTTTTCTATACTGGCATAGACTCTACACTGAGTTAGGCTCATCCTATTAATCCATCCTACCGGCAGCGTATATCCCAATTGTATATTTTGAATTCTGAGATAAGTCAAATCTTGTAGATAGCGTGTTTGAGAGCGTGCATTAATCTGCCCCCAGTTCCCTCCATAATCACCATCAAATGGAGCAAAAAAGTAAGCATCTTTTCTATCCTCTCGCCAATAGTTCTCATAGTTGTCGTTTGTGAGCAACATCATATCAAATCCACCTGAAGCAAAAAAATGTGTTGTCGATGAGCTTGCCCAACCGTCTTCTGCAGACTCGATTCCCGGATCCCAATCTCCACCTATTTGACCATTAAGAAAAACTCGAACATCAAACCCCTTCCAATCAACGTCAACTATAAAATTATAGAAAAGATCAGGAATGGTATTGCCGATCACACTCCAATCACCGTGGTTTTCAAGTTGTAACTCTCCGAAATCAATATTTCCATCTCCGTCGAGATCTTTATAAGCAATACTTCCCTGTTTCACCATATCATTTTGAGTAGTTACATTATCAAAATTCAATGCATTATATGCTACGACATCCTCTTCCGAAGATAAAATTTTATCAGTGGTTAATCCCCATATCTCTCCCCACTGCTGGCCTCTGTAGTAAACTTCATCCGTATTGATTCCATCAAGTGTCCCGTCAGGGTTATAATATTGAGTTACTTCCGCTTTCCATCTATTCAAGTTCATGCCTATGCTATAGCCTACCTCACCTAATCTATCTCTCCAAGCAAGACTCAAATCGAAACCTTTGGTAGTCAATTCTGTATTGTTTTCGCTAGGCATCTCAGCACCTAAAAGATCTGGCTTTGGGGGAGCAGGTCCGACCATATCTTTAGTCACTTGTTGATACCAGTCAAAAGTGAGATTCAACCTTCCATCCAACATTGATAGATCAGTCCCCGCAACAAATTTCTGGGGTTTTTCCCATGTGAGATCAGTATTTACCAATTCAGGAGTAGGCAACTGAGGTAATCTTTGCCCATTAAAATAATAGTTTCGTATACTGCCCTGAACTGTACTCGCTGGATAGATTCTATCGACATTAGCATTTCCAGTAACGCCATAAGAAAATCTAAGTTTCCAAGCATCCATAAAACTTTCATTAATTGCCAAGAAACCCTCATTAAGAATATTCCATCCCGCTGAAATCCCTCCAAATGTACCCCATCTACTCTCCTCGGCAAACCGAGAAGCAGCTGCCCTTCGAACATTAAATTCCAATAAATACTTCCCTTGATAATTATAATTTAGCCTTCCAAAATAGCCCAAAGTACTCCATTCAGCTACCTCATCACTCAAATCAATACTATTGCCAAAGGCAAAGTTGAAGGAAGGAACTGGTAGAATCATTCCCCCACGAGTAGCAGACACTCCTAGTAAATAATCTTCCTCAGCCTGCATTCCCAGTAAAACGGAGAAATTATGATTTCCCAAGATTTTCATATAATTAGCTGTTAAATCAAAGTTTTGATAGGTTGAAGTCTGTTCAATTCTTGTTATAGCATCTTGTCGCCCTTGCCACCCAAAGACCACCGGTCTTCCTGAAGATGTGTAAAAAAATGGATATTGTTGCTCAAATGACTCATTATTCAAATTATAGTTTTTCCATGTAAAATTACTCTTAATGGTAAGGTCAGTCAATGGGGTTAGCGTAGCAGTAAGCGTATTATTATAGTTTCGAACATTCTCATGGCTACGGCCTCCATCAACTAACTCATTAAGTGATCCTCTCAAATAATTACCATTGGGATCCTTAACAGGAATCGTCGGATGTAAATTGACTGGGTTTATAAATCCCGAAGAAACCGGCAGATCCCTCACAAAATTCGAAAATAACGTTTGAAACCCTACGCTAAACCAACTTGTTACATCAGCATCAATACGAGCTTTCATCGTGTAACGCTTCTCATTTTCTGTCACCAAATGACTTTTTAAACCATCCCTGTTTTGATACCCCAGGGAAAGGTAGTATGAGACTTTATCTGAGCCACCAGATACATTGAAATTATAATTTTCCGTGGGTGCATTTTTTCGATGTAATTCTGTAAACCAATCCGTATTGGAAAATCCTTGTATCCATGGATAATAATCGGGAGCATCAGTTACACTCATACCGAGAAAGTTGATCATGTAATTTCCATCTTCAACTTTTGATAAATCTGGATTACTCATCCGCCGATCGTATTCAGTAAACCAGGAATCTAGAAATCCAAAACTCTCATCAACAAGACCAAATGTATTGATATTTAAATCATTAAAGAACTCGGCATATTGTCTGCCGTTTGTTAAAAGATCCCAATCAGATATTGCAGTTCGCCACTGCAAATTAGTTGATAAATTAAATTGAGGTCCGGACGAATTTTTTCCGCTTTTAGTAGTAATTAAAACAACCCCATAAGGTGCACGCGATCCGTAAATTGCTGTGGACGCTGCATCCTTAAGAACCGTTATGCTCTCAATGTCATTTGGATTAATCAAATCAGGATTGGTTTCAATCCCGTCCACCAAAATCAAGGCACCTCCGCTACTTCCTCCACCTATTGTATTTGGTCCATGTATATTCCAAGATGAGCTCGCACCGATCTCGCCACTTGGTGTGCTTATTTGTAGCCCTGGCACCAATCCTGATAATGATTCTGAAAGATTAATTGTCGGACGATCAGCCAAAGCCTCTGGAGTTACTTGAGTTACCGATCCTGTAAGGTTTTCCCTTTTTTGAACACCATAACCAACTACCACTATTTCCTCCAAGGCAGTAATATCGGTTTCAAATTTTATGTTGATCACTGACTGCAGTCCAACAGTAATTTCCTGTGAAATATATCCAATAAATGAGAATTTTAGAATATCTACTGGTGAGGCCTCTAATTTGTAATATCCATTCACATCGGAAATTGTTCCTTTACTAGGCTCTGCAGCTAACTGAATAAGAACGCCCGGCAGGGGATTCCCAGATTCATCAGTAACGATTCCCACCACACTACTGTTCTGAGCATTGACGGAAGCAAACAAAAATGCATATAATAAGGAAAACAAAAATACCCTCTTACCTTGATTAATTAACAAATGATATATACGAAAATTAATAAGTTCAAATTTCATAATATCCCATAATAACCTATTCTGATTTTACTCGTTTTTTACTTATATTTTTTTAAAGATGATTTTTAAATTATCATCACTGTTATTTCTCATCCATATGATGATATCTTTGGATTCAAGTGTATTTTTATATCCCACTCGCAAATTTTTACTGATCTCTTTTTTAATGCCATTGACCGTTATCTCAATTTGTGAGTTACCCCAGTTTTTGATTACGAAAGCAGGGTTCACAATGGGTGAATCAGGACCACTATTCAACTCCACATTCACAATTTCCTCTACTTCAGAAATATAATAAGCTTTTTCATCCGGTCGGTACTTCGCCAACTCTGCTCCCGTTACTGAAATTTCCGCTGGGTTTGACCAACTTCGATTCAGGCGGATAACATCCTGTATATCACCTTTGATCATACCGCAGAGCATAATTTTAGTCATTGATCGGTCAGTGGATTCATACTCGTTCCAAAACCAGTGTGAAAGTGAAGCATGCGCCGCCCGATCTTCATAATTTGCGTATCGACCGTCTGTAGGACGAGGGGCAACCGGCCAGTGGTTCCACCACGGAAAGACGCTAACCTCCCTACGAATCTCTCCGGCGTAGACATCCATCCCATCAATGTCCTGTGCTCTAATAGCAGAAAATGGTCTGTATTCGGATTTAGTATTTATAATCTGAGCACTCTTATCTTTGGGCTCTTGAGGGTTACCGGGAGGCACTTGATGCTCCCATGAAAAGGTTTTTGTGTCGCCTTCTATGTTGCCTAGTGTTAATGCTGCGTATTCAAGAACATCTTCTGGTCTCTGGCCTGGTGAAAGCACCATCATGCTTTCTTGCCATTCATGTGCGGCGTGAGGAGCATTACTGAGCAATACATCCTTACGAACTGCAGTCATATCTGGGTATATATAGTAGGTCTCGTTGGTCCAATCACCCCACCCTGTTTCCGAATCTTCAAAGGCAAAAGTCCCTAGTACATCCACCAATCCATACCTCCATTTTACAACTACTCTGGCAGGATTACTTTCTACGATTTTAACAGAAGAATACTTGGCCTTTTTATCAGACATAGGCTCGCAGCTTCCATGATCATTCCAGCCTTCATTGAAACCATTATTGTAGTGAATCCCATTTTCGGTAACCCAACTGGGTATATAGCTCGTTCCTCTCCAAAAAACAAACTTACAGTCAGACTCATCAAATTGAACTACTATATCGGCATTCTCTCCTGTGGCCCAAGGAGCATCCCAGGAAGGATAATAATCAAGCGTTGTGTTTACAGCCCTGAAAACGCCTGGTGTTTGAGGGCCTGAAGGTAATTTTCGCACCGGTAGTTCAGGATCTTCACTGGTACTATTTCGCTTGAAGCTCTTCTTGATCTCATCATCGCTCAGCACGCGATCGAAAAGCTTGATTTCGTCAATTATCCCATCAATATAGGTATTAGATGAATTGGTACCATATGGCCGAATGGTACCAGTAGGTTTTGCAGGAACTCTACTCTTTCCTATCAGTATACTTAGCTGTCCATGGTCGGATATTTCACCATACCCTCCCTCAATCTTTCTATTCCCGATTAGTTCTCCATCTATGTATAGTGACATACCTGATTCATAAGAATAGCTAGCAGCAACATGCGTCCACTTTCTAAGCTTTATTGTTTGGTCACTCATTAGATCCTCAGTCTTACCATTTTTGGTTGCAACTTTAAGAACTGGCCGCCCCCACGCATCTAACTCAAGACTATACCCTTCAGCAGAACCTTCAGAGATAGGCCGGCGATGACTCCACAGGGGAGTAGTATTTTTTGGATAAGCTCCAAGTGCCAACCAAGTTTCGATAGTGAATTTGGCATTTTCAATATCAGGTATTGACCTTACAAGAGCATCGTCGTTCTCTTCATCAAAGATGGCTCCAAGATTTATGTAAGCCGTATATCCGTCAAGTAGCAAAGCATTACCACTTACCCCCTTAACCTGTTTGTAATATTTGCCTTCAAGATCATACTCAACATTATGGACTGTCTCTGTGACATAACCAAATACCTCTTTGGGCACGTATGTTTCACCTCTTACCATTTCTACAACACTGCGCTCCACTCGCACATTCTCAAAATCGAAGTGAGCAATAGGTCTTTGTGCCTCTACGATGAGAGAAGCAAAGAAGAAAAAAATAAAAGGATAGACATAAATTGAATTTTTCATAAAATTAGGTTTAAAAAACATAGTTAAGGGCATCGATTAGAAAATTTCTCTAGTAACCTTCAACCAATATTGAGTTAGTTTTTTAGCTTAGAGAAAGTAAAATCAATAGAATGACTAAAAAAAACAATATGACCGAATAAAATAATATATTATTGCAAAGTAAATGAAACTTTGTAATGAACCTAAAATATGTTACTTTTATATAAAATTAAATAAAAATTATCTCAATTATTTGTTTTAAAATGGTTTTAGCAAAAGTTTTTGCTGAAATAATGGAGCTATTTAAAGAGCAGAATAAGTCAAAAATATGCTACTTTATAAAGATATATTATTAATATAAATAAATACTTGATCATGAAAAATCTATATTCAAATTAAACCTCGTTTACCTCAAAAACGGTTCAAGGATAAAAAGGTCAGGTCTACCTCTCCGCTTAATCCTCTAGCCATCCTAGAAAGGACGTCGCCAATGGCGGGGACAAATTTGAATCCATGGCCACTAAAACCCGTTGCTAAAATAATTTTCTCATCTGTGTGCGGTAGGTAGTCTATGATAAAATCATCATCTGACGAATAAGTATACATACAGCTGTTAATATTGAGCATTGTCATCTTCTGATCCCGAAAATAATGTCGACTTACCGCCAAAAGTCGTTCAGCTTCCTGCGACTCGTCAAACGATTTTACCTGTTCAGGCTCGATAACTTCTCCTGGAGCATGGTAGGCTATTTTTAAACCTATCGGTCCATCAAATCCTTCAATGGGCAGGATAGGGAAGCCATAATAAATCCCCGGTATTCCCTCCTCTTCGATTACCCAACATGGAAAATCATTTATTGAAAACTCTTGCCAACGAGAGGGATTTAACCATCCAATCAACTGCCTTGTAATCGTTAACTTGGGTTTGAAGCTGGATAACAAAGATTGGATATGAGGCCCAGCAGTTAAAATTAATCTATCGGTTTGGTAGCTACCTTGATCGGTTTGGACGGCGATGTGGTTGGGGTGTTGCTGCCATGAAATCACCCTTTCATTTTGTCTAAGAATTGCGCCCTGCTTCAAGGCTTGTTGGGCATAGGTCCGTATGGCTTTTTCAGGAGTAATAAATCCTGCCACCTCTTCAAATAAACCCTTATAATCTTTAGGGATCTTTAGAGGTGCATAATGATCCGTTGATATCGATGTCATGTTCAAGTCATGCGCGGAAACCGAAGACTGAATCCCTGAAATCAAAGGACCTGCGGATTTTCCATAATAGGCAATCCCCGTCTGATGCAACAAGCTAACACCAGCATCTGACTCAATTTGTATCCACCCAGCATAGGCTTTCTTGAGTAAGGGAACATAATTGGGGTGCTCAAAATAGGCCAATCGGATCAATCTGCTTTGACCTGTGTGGCTTGACAACTCATTGGCCAGGGTGAACTGTTCCAATCCCATTACCTTTAACCCTTTTTTGGCCAAATCACAAAGGGTCGCTGAACCCATAGATCCAACGCCTACGATAATGACATCATATTTTTCCATCGATATTTGCGCTATTTTTCCGCATCAATCAAAATCTCTAAATCCTTAATAATTGCCTTTACCTCAATCATTTTTGTTTCATAACGGTCATCTTTGAGGCTGTTGTGAACAAAATGATGGACGTGTTTTTTGGCTTTTTTAAGGGTACGAGAGCTGATGTTAAATTCTGTATAGTCTAGCAAAAGCTTTGCCATCGCTGCTGCTTTAAGACCTCCATTGAGATATAACTTAAGAATATCTACAAAATGATCGCTGACATCAAAACCCTCAAGGGCCTCGACCAGACTTCCATTACGTGCTTTGAGCTTAGGATCATGAATGGCCGCAAATAACCCTGACAATGCGGATTGATTGTCTTCTATTTGAGCAAGGGTATTGACGGCCAAGTATTGAATATCTAGATCTTCTTCGTAGAGCAATGTCAACAAACGTTCAATGACTTCGGGACCTCCTATTTGAGCTAAGGCGGCTACATTGAGGTAGACTTCGTCATCTTTTTTGTAGAAATTAGCAATACAAGTTTCTATGTCTTTCATATACTCCGTGGAAGAATCCATTGATGGTCCTCAAATATCGATCAACCGAGCTTCAGTACATAGTTATTTGAATAAAAAGCTCTCCTACTGCTTAATTTCAATGTTAGAATCATTCAATTATAGAAATTAATGTCAACATAAAGATATCATTCTATTTCGAGATCCTTAATCTAAATCCTCAATTCTCTTCAGTCTTACGACCATGCCTCACTGAATCTTTTTGGAACAATCATAAGGCTATCAAGATTATACTTAGATCTTACTCGAGGTGCTATCTGAATGGCTTTACCTCTATATAATAGTTCGGATCAATTTCAAGCGCTGGGGTGGTGCGGTGCGAGAGTGGATACGCTTGCCATGAAGTCGTGGGCGTCAACCTGACCGAATCGTTGTCAATTTTGAGATCAATCGGCATATTAAATCCTTCCAAGGTCTCAATCCATCGATAAATGAGGCTGTCCCCCGCCGTATGATATTCAAAGATGGGGATTTGGGAAGTTCTCAAATATTGATCAAAAAAGGACTGCAGTTCCAATCCCATCTCCTCGGCCATAAAGGTTTCTATTTGCTCCGTGGTAACCGTTTGGTGATAAAATGCAGCTCCAATTCCCTTAAGGGTTTGTCTCCATCGCTCATCGTCATTTAAAATCTGCCTCAACGTATTCAAGAGGTTTGCACCCTTTGAATATACGTCGTTGTCATGGTGACTGCTGTTCACATGATAATCGCCGATCATTGGAAATTTGTTGCGAATGCCTTTTCGAGTGCCCCGGCAATATTCCTGACCTGCCGCCTTTCCATAAAAATATTCAACAAAAAGACTTTCCGAATAGGCAGTAAACCCTTCATGAATCCAAATATCAGCCGCATCCTTAAAAGTAACATTATTGGCAAACCATTCATGGCCCGATTCATGGACAATGATGAAATCAAATTTCAATCCCCAGCCCGTTCCACTTACATCTCTACCCAAATAACCGTTTTGAAATTGATTGCCATAGGTGATCGAACTCTGGTGCTCCATCCCTAAATACGGGGCCTCCACGAGTTGAAAACCATCTTCATAAAAGGGATAGGGACCCAACCAAAACTCAAACGCCTCGAGCATCCGTGGAACTTCAACAAAATGTTTTTTGGCCTTGACCTCATTTTCTCTAAGTGCCCAATACGTCACATCAAGGGATCCATTAAGGCCTACATAAGGTGATGACCAACTCACATAATCTCCTATGTTGATGTTCACTCCGTAATTATTGATGGGATTGGCCACAAACCAATGATAGGTTTTGGTTCCTTTTTGATCATTTTGCTCAATATCCCTCAAACGTCCATTGGATACGTCCACCAGTGCTTGGGGTACTTCGATACTCATGAGCATCGAATCTACCTCATCGTACATATGATCCTTGTTCGGCCACCAGACACTGGCCCCTAAGCCTTGACAAGAGGTCGCAATGAAATCCATTCCCTTGGCGTCTTGCTGCCAAGTTACGCCCCCATCCCAAGGAGGACGCTTGGCCGTCTGTGGCTTGCCGACATAAAATATTTGAATGGATTCCATGTTGCCTACTCCCTGGGATTTGGTTAATGTAATGAAATGTGCATTCCCTTCTGAGCGAATATCCAAGGACTGCCCCTCTTGTAAGACCTTGGTAATCTTCAAGGGCGCTTGCAAATCTATCTGCAAGACATCATGGGACTCGAGTACTTGGTAATAGACCCGATTACTCCCTATAAGCTCACGGGTATCTGGTTTCACCTCAATAGCTAAATGGTAATAGCTTACATCCCACCACGCACGCTCTGGTGTGATTCCACCACGCAATGAGTCTTGCCGATCATAGTTTGATTGTCCGTTCAAGTGAAGCGTAAACCATACCATAGAAAAAAACAAGACCCTCCTCACGACAAGGCAGCTTTTCTTACAGACTCAATGTCATCCGAACTGGATGCCAAGGGCGTTCCTAATAACTGGGCGCCATCGGTAGTAATGACAAAATCATCTTCAATTCTTATTCCTCCGAAATCAGCGTGTTTTTCAATTAACGGATAATTGATGAAGTCATTATAACTCCCTTTTTCCTTGTACTGTTTAATTAATTCAGGAATGACATAGATGCCGGGTTCAATGGTCACTACATAACCTGGAGTCAATGCTTTTCCCAACCGTAAAGATTTTAAACCAAAAGCAGTACTCTTTTTAAGTTGATCGTCATAACCCACATTGGCCTCTCCAAAATTTTCCATATCATGAACATCTAAGCCCATCATGTGTCCCAAACCACATTGAAAAAACATCGTATGCGCACCCGCAGCCACGGCATCTTCTGGGTGACCTTTCATGATCCCTACTTCCACAAGGCCCTCAACCAAAACACGACAGGCCAATAAATGGAGGTCTAAAAATTTGATCCCTGGTTTTAACGTGGCAATGGCTGCAAGATGTGATCGATGAACCACATCGTACAACTCTTTTTGTAAAGTAGAGAAAGTAGGATCTACAGGGAAGGTACGGGTCATGTCTCCTGCATACAGATGAGAGGATTCAGCTCCGGCATCACACAACAACAAATCCCCTCCAGATAGGGTATTACCATAATAATGATTGTGTAAAATCTGGCCATCAATGGTAACGATGGGCTGAAAGGAAATATTTACGTTTTGCTCATGTGCCACTTGACGTACTCTGCTGGCTAATTCATACTCTTTCATCCCTGCCTTGGCCTGTTGCATCAAACATAAATGAATTTGCGAAGTGATCGAAGCCGCCTCATGCAATGATAAAAGTTCTTCAGGACTCTTTACCGCTCGTTGGGCAGCTACTACTTTGATAAAAGACACCGAATATTCCAAATCAACCTCCGTGTAAGATCGATCTAATAGGGAAGTCAAAAATACTACATGCTCAGGTCGATAAACAGGCAAATAATGTACTTCCCTTTGGGAAAGGTAAGCTTTCATCTTTTCAAGAGGACGTGTATCTAGAATGCCTACTTTCGCACTCATTGCAGTCATCGTTGGTTGTGGTCCTGTCCACACGATTTCATCAAGCGTCAGGTCGTCCCCAAAAATAATTTCTGCACCTGAGTCGAGATCGATCAATGCATGCAATCCAGGGAAATTCAATCCAAAATAGTACAAGAACGTACTGTCTTGCCGGTAAGGATACCAATTATCTTTAAAATTGATGCTCGACTCTTGATTCCCTAAAAATAGCAGCACTCCCGATCCTATTATTGTCTTCTTAAGGAGAGATCGACGTTCTGAATAGATCTCTGTACTGAACAATTGATTTTTATTTTCCACCAGGAGGTAAGTTTTGATTCAAATAATTAGTAAGTGTGGTTTGTAAGTGTAAGGTCGTTCCATCTCCCTCATTGATCGAGTGTGACCTGCCCGGATACGCTAGCATAGAAAAGATTTTATTGTGCTTGACTAGCTCATTGATGAGTACTTCAGTACCTTGATAATGTACGTTATCATCTGCCGTGCCATGTACAATAAGTAAATTTCCCTCCAATTGTTGCGCATAAGTAATGGGCGATCCCTTTTCGTAACTTTCCTGCATCAATTGAGGAATCCCTGAGTAACGTTCTTGATAAATGTTGTCATAGAGTCGTTGATCAGGCACAGGTGCTATGGACATTCCGGTATGATATAATTTAGGATATCTAAACATCATATTTAACGTCATGGAACCACCTCCACTCCAACCCCAAATACCTATTCTTTCCCCATCTATAAATGAAAAGCGCTCTTTTAATACGATGAGTCCATTCGCTTGATCTTCCGATGAGAGCACCCCTATTTGACCATAGACACATTTTCTCCATTCTCGCCCTTTGGGACTCGGCGTTCCTCTATTGTCAATACTCATCACAATATAACCCTGTTGCGCCAACATTTGGTGCCATAGGTATCTACTACCCCCCCATTTATCTACGACGGTTTGACCCCAAGGTTCACCATATACATAAAAGAGCACTGGATATTTTTTTGAAGGATCAAAACTAGGTGGCTTAATCATAGATGCCTCTAGCGATAGGCCACTGGGTAGGGTGATTTGCAAAAATTCTTTAGGATTAACTTCAAGCTGAGTTACCTTTTTTCTCAAAGATTGATGGTCTATGAAAGAGGTTATGACGCGATGATCAGGTAGGGAAATAAGATCCGTAATGGGTGGGACATTGGCTGTAGAATAGGTGTGATGTGCATATTTCCCATTAGGAGCAATTTGATAGGTATGCCAGCCTGATTGCCCTTCCGGAGTGACGCGCTGGGGCGATCTTTTTTTCGAGTTAAGGGGTACTCTCCACAAATAACGTTGCGTAGGGTTGTCTGGAGAAGAGATGTAATAAAGCCAATCGTTTTTTTCATCTAACAAGGAAATGGACAAAAGGTCTGAATCTAAGGGACTAATGGCTTTTTCTCTTCCCTCTCGAATCAAGTAAAGCGATTTCCAGCCATTTTTTTCAGAAACCCAGCTGAAGGCTTTACCCTTGTCAAAATAATTAAAATCATCTACCGCTTCCAACCAAGCCTCATCTTTGTCTTCATATATTTTTTTGACGTGGCCATCTGCTATAGTTCCTTCCAATATTTTATTATGATTTTGTGCACGATTCAGCTGTTGCATCAAAAGTTTGTCTCCATTGGGGTGCCAAATCATTCGGGGTAGGTAATTATTTGTGGGATCTCCTTCAATTTGCATCCATACAGTAGATCCTCCCGAAGCATCAACTACTCCTATTTTAGCTTCTGACGGCTTTTCTCCAGCTTTGGGATATTCTACAGGAATCAGGTACGAATAAATAGAATCTGTATTGTTGATCATATAAAAATCACGAATCGTCGTCGCATCAACGCGCCAGTAGGCGATGTTGCGGCCATCGGGACTCCATCGAAAACCATCCCTACAATGAAATTCTTCTTCATAAGCCCAATCAAAAGTACCATTGATGATGCGATCTGTACCGTCTTGAGTCAGTTGAATAATCTCATGATTTTCGAGATTTTCTACATAAATATTATGTTCTCGGACGTAGGCGACACGATCGCCTTGAGGTGAAAATTTAGCAAACATTAAAGTAGCCGGAGCCACCTCTGGACCTCCTAATTTTTTTAATACTTTGGAGTCCGTATGGAACACCCAATAATCCCCTTTAGTATTCAACCTCCATACTTTTTTACTGTTGGTGAAGATTAATAGTTTTTTTTGATCTTCCGACCATTGATAATCATGAATAAGCAAGGGCTGGGTCGCCCCTGAGGGAATCAAATCTGCTGCACTTACCAAGACCTGATACAATTGCGTCTCGGATATGACCTTCATCAGGTCAAAACCTCCAACTTCTTTATTATATGAAAATTTGGTATATGCCGCCCCTTCATCAAACCACCTCAATGGCCCCATGACTTGGGATTGAAATTCAGCTGAGCCGTAAATACGGGTCAGGGATAATTCGGATCCTGGCTGGGCGTTCGTTACCCGCAAGGCGGTCAATAAAATCAAAATACTTATTAGTCTACTCATAGCACCTTCCTAGTAACACCTAACTGATTTGAAAATTTACAAAACCATCACTACACTGACTACATTTCCTAAATAAATTCTATAATAAAAATAAGCCAATAAGAGCCATTAATACCATTGACAAATCTTCGAAAATGGTTACCGTACTCATCGGTAACTGGAAAACATCTCCCAAGCAAGCGCATTTGATTTGCTCCTTTTTTAAATTACTTTTTATAACTCCAACACTACTCACACCCAAGACGATCACCGTTGTTAAATTAACGTAAAACGGTGCAATATTGATTAGATATAAAATGCCTAACATCAGTTCTACAAAAGGATAAAGATATCCCCAAAAATTCCATTTGGCCGCTACAATATCATACATACGGTAGGCATTGGCAAAACCAGAAAGATTTAGTAATTTAAAAAATGAAAAAACCAGAAAAAAGCCTGCCATAAAATGGCGCATCCAAAGCATGGGTGAAAAATGAATAAATGGATATTGAATCAATACGCTTATTCCTGATATAAATCCTATGATCAGTAGCAAGGGCAAATAAGTGTTTATAGACCTTTCAGAAAATTCATATTTGCCTTTTAATGGAGGGGCCGAAACAGCCTCTCGCCCTTGAATCGCATCAGTGATTGTATAATCTCCAAATTTTTTCAACACTAGATTGATTTCTTCTAAATCTAAAGATTTCTCTGAGGTAATGTTAGCTTGAGGGTAATCAAGTTGAAGGCCCACGTCTTGAATACTCGGAAAAGAGTTAATGGCAGTTTTGACTTTAGCCATACAGCTCTTACATCTCATCCCAGTGATTGTGTAATCTTTTGTCATTTTAATTTTGCTACTTCATTCACTTAATCTAATCAATGAAACCTTTCTACCGCTAATTTTGAAATTTCAATTCCCGGAGATTGATTATCTACTATCTCAGCAATTAATTTTCCTGTAATAGGCCCCAAGCTCATACCCATCATCCCATGACCTGTAGCTAAGAGTACATTCGGTAATTTTTTTGTTCTCCCGATGTAAGGTAAGCCATCAGGCGAACAAGGTCTTAAACCGGTCCAAATTTTAGCTTCATTGAAATCTGTCATCTTAAAAGATGGGAAGTATTTACTAATTGATTTTTTAATGCCGTGCACGCGCCTCTGATCAACATTAAAATTTAACGCCCCGATTTCCATCGTTCCCGCAAAACGTAATCCTTCTGACATAGGCGTTACGGCTACTTTGGCTTCCGTCAAAATAGAACATATACTCGGCATTTCTATCGGATGCTCTAACGTAAAACTATAGCCCTTTCCAGGTTGCATGGGAATTTTTAATCCTAAAAATTGAGCTAATTTTCCAGTCCACACACCTGCAGAAATCACAAACTGATCTGCAGAAAACAAACCCCGATTGGTATCAATGGATTTCAAATCTTCATGAACCACGAATTTGAGATCGTCAACGTGAGACACCATTTTCACACCCGACGCCTTAAGATCTGATTTCAATTTTTGTAAAAAAAACTTTGGACTGAAAAATGCGTCTTCGGGAAAATAAACACCCCCCTTCACATCAAGGGCGAGATTGGGATCTAAGTCGTTTAATTGTTGATTGTCCATCACAATGGCTTTGAGTCCCAGTTTCATTGCTTGATCTGCCAATGCGGCCTCTTCATCCAATGCCCGCTGTGTTTGACAATACATGATCAATCCCTTTTCATCAATTTTGATGTCTTCAAACTGATCACATAAGCTTACATATAGTTTTTTACTCTCTAAATTGAGCGTTTTTAACAGTTGCGCAGCCCCTTGAACATGTTTTTCGGATGAATGCTGATAAAATTTCCAGCCCCAATCCAATAAACTCCGTGAAAATCTAGGCTTGATATAAAATGGACTTTCCGCATCAAACATCCATTTGATCCCTTTAGCGATCATGCCTGGTTGTGCCAAGGGCACAAAATGACTGGGCACAATCATGCCTGTATTTCCAAAAGAGGTACCTGAGGAAAAGTCTCCTCTATCTAAAATAGTTACTTCAAATCCACGATTCTTTAAATAATAAGCAGAACATAGTCCCATAACTCCACCCCCTAAAACGATGACCTTTCCTTTATTCATGTCACTTGAAAACCATGTGCATAGGGGTCATCGTCGTCTATAATGATCTGATTGTATCCTGTGATCTTAGCCCATCCTTCTATACTGGGTACAATGGCTTTGTAGCCCGCTACTTCTGTGTGGGCTTCAATGCGCCCTGTAAATTTTGATCCAATATAACTTTCATGAACATAGAAACTATTGATGTTCTGTAACCCTCTTGCAAAGCGCTGTGCCATCCGTGCTGAAGTCCCCGTACCGCATGGGGATCTATCAATGGCTTTGTCACCATAAAAAACAGCATTTCTCCCATCAGATGCAGGGTCTAATGGTGTTCCTGTCCATAATAAATGACTTACATTTCTGATGGTATCATTTTCGGGATGAACAAATTGATGCGGATATTTTAGGTTAATGCGTTTCCTCAATTCTTGACTCAATGAAATCAAGGCACCCGCAGTATAATCCTGAATACCGGAGAAATGAGGCTGAGGATCAATGATCGCATAAAAATTTCCACCATAAGCCACATCAAACTTGAGTCGGCCTAAATCCGGACAATCTACCTCCAGATCCCTTGCTGCCAGATATGCTGGTACATTGATCAGTTTGACATCCGTGACTTTATTTTCCACGCTAGTGTAAGAAATCTTGACCAAACCCGCGGGAGTTTCGAGCCTCAGCTGACCCGCTATCTTAGGGAGAATGAGTCCTTCTTCTATCGCGATGGTCACAGTACCAATGGTACCATGACCACACATGGGCAAACAACCACTCGTCTCAATAAACAATACGCCTATATCATTTTGTGGATCAGATGGAGGAAATAAAATACTCCCTGACATCATATCATGGCCTCTCGGCTCAAACATTAGGCCTCTTCGAATCCAATCGTATTCTGCCAAAAAATGTTGCCTCTTTTCACTCATATCAACTCCATGCAGAATCGGTCCGCCCCCAGCGACTAACCTCACGGGATTCCCGCAAGTATGGGCATCAATACAAAAAAAGGTTTTGCGCATGTCTAAATTTTATCTAAAGACCATTTACCATTGATTTTACGAAAGATTTTTAAGGGGTTTTCATCCTGTAATGACATGGGTAACAAAGACTGCGGTGCATCTTGAAAACAAATCGGTCTGGTAAATCTTTTGATGGCGTCAGCTCCCACCGAGGTACTATTAGGAGCCGTGGTCGCTGGAAAGGGACCTCCGTGGATCATGGAATGACCTACCTCAACGCCCGTAGGTACACCGTTGAAGATAATCCGACCTACCTTTTCTTGTGCCAAAGCAATTAAATGCGCTTGTTCTTCAAATTCTGACTCCTCTCCCATAAAGCTTAGGGTCAATTGACCCTCTATTTGCATTAAAATTTCAGCCAATTCTTCGTGATCTTCACATAAAACAATTAGAGAATAAGGCCCGAAAATTTCTTGAGCCATTTTAGGGTGGGCGAGGAATTTTTTACCACTAGTTAAGGCTAAACTAGGTTGAACCGCCAAGGCACCCTGAGCTTTGGTTCCCTGACCCAACAAAGCACATACCTTTTCAGATGAAATTTCAGCAATACTAGTTTCATATTTATCGTAAATGGCTCTATTAAGCATCACCTCTCCAAATGTTTGTTGAATAGCATCGGTCATCTTTAAACAGAAATGCTGAGCTGTCTCCCCTTCAATGGCTAAAATCAAACCGGGATTGGTACAAAACTGCCCAACGCCCATATTGATAGAACCTATTAAGGTAGACACCATTTTGGGATCCTCTAATGCTGAGGGAAGTAAAACGATGGGATTGATACTCCCCATTTCTCCATAAAATGGTATGAGTTCCTTACGTTTTGATACCAAATCTAATAAGGCGGTACCTCCATTGAATGAACCGGTGAAACCTACTGCTTTGATACCCGGATGCTGAACCAAAGCAGCGCCCAATTCATAACCTTCGTCAATGATTGATGAAAATATACCTTTAGGTAAGTTACAACGCTCAAGGGCACGAGCAATGGCTGCCGCAATACATTGATGAGTACCCAAATGGCTATTATGCGCTTTAACTATTACCGGATTTCCCGAAGCTAACGCCGAGGCTGTGTCCCCTCCGGCCGTCGAAAATGCTAAAGGAAAATTAGATGCTCCAAATACAGCTACTGGACCCAAAGGGACCAGACACTTTCTAATATCTGACTTAGGCAAAGGCTGACGATCAAGCATTGGGGTATCAATAGAGGCCTCAACCCAAAACTCCTCTTGAGCCACTTCGGCAAATAATCTTAACTGTCCCAAGGTCCTTCCTGTTTCACCTTGAATTCTTCCAGCGGGTAGACCTGTTTCCAATTTGGCAATACCTAAAATTTCTTCTTTTACCGCTTCAATTTCATCGGCAATGGTCTCTAACAAAATCGCGCGCT
>CAJXAT010000043.1 GCA_913050055.1 uncultured Flammeovirgaceae bacterium
TCTTCTTTTACCGCTTCAATTTCATCGGCAATGGTCTCTAACAAAATCGCGCGCTCATTGCCACTAGTATTGCGGTAAACCATAAAAGCCAGCTGCGCATCGGTAACCTTTTCGTTCAGTTCCTCTGAGGTACTTATTACATACTCTTGAACTAGGAAATCTCCAGTTCTTGGATTGAGGGTCTTAATAGTTCTGGGGCTCATTTATAATATAATTTTATAACGAAAGATAATCAGGCAGTGAGGGTCTACTTGCAAGACTGGACTCAATGATTTGGAGCACTTGTGCTCGGGTGTCTCCCGAAAGTGGCATTCTTGGAGGACGTACAATTTCAGATCCTAAATTTACTTTTTCTTCGGCTAACTTAATATTCTGTACTAACTGAGGATTAATGTCTAATTCTAGTAAAGGCAAAAACCATCGATAAATGGCAATCGCTTCGGCAGTTCTTCCCGCCTTAATCAAACGATAAATAGCCACGGTCTCTCTTGGGAATGCGCATACCAGACCGGCCACCCAACCCACTGCACCCATTAATAAAGATTCTGCAGCCAAGGTATCAACCCCACACATGACCTGGAAGCGATCCCCAAACCGATTGATCATTCGAGTAATATTTGAAACGTCCCGACTTGACTCTTTGACCGCAACAATATTTTGACATGCCGTCAGTGACTCAAACATGTCTAGGGTAACATTAATCTTATAGTCTATGGGATTATTATAAATCATGATTTCAAGATCAGTACTATTCGCAATCGCCTTGAAATAGGCCACCGTTTCATCATCTGTGGCTTTGTATCGCATGGGCGGTAACATCATCAACCCATCAGCACCCTCCTGCTGTGCCGATTTTGCAGCGGCTATTGCTCCTTTCGTCGTTTGCTCAGCAATATTAATTATCACCGGCACCTTATCCCCTACATATTCTTTAGTTGCTTTTATCAAGGCTGATTTCTCATTACCTACCAACGCACTGGCCTCGCCTAAGGTACCTCCCAAAATAATCCCATCAATTCCTGAGGACAACTGAAAGGCGACATTGACGAGAAAAGTCTCATAATCAATCGTAAAATCTTGTTTGAATTTTGTTGTAAGCGCAGGGTAAACACCTCTCCATTGTACCTTCATAAAATGAATTAGTTATGATGAAAATAATTTTAGGGCTAAGTTATCAATAATTGGCATTTTAGCAATGTGCATCATTTACCATGTTAGCGGCTACTAAATCCTCTAGCGCATGACCCACTGATTTAAAAACCGTGATTTCTTCTTTCTTTTCACGACCTTTTCTAGTTTTTTGACATAATTGAAATAGATCCCCACGGATATCATTTGAAACTAAAATACCCTTTGTCATTGGAATCAATAAGTCTCCCGTCTCCTTTAATGCCATCGGAGTATCTACATATAGCTTTGATTTGAGCATCAGCGCATCATCGGCTTCACGCATGTCTGGTTTGTAAGCTCCTACCAAATCGATGTGTTGGCCTGGCTTTAACCAAGCACCCAAAATCAAAGGAGTCGCTGACAGGGTCGCACAACTTACCACATCGGCTTGCTTGATGCCCTTTTCTAAATCCTCTACCCTGGTTATCTGGACGTCTATTTTCGGATTCAATACATCACAAACGGCCTGAGCTTTGTCTCTATTTCGACCCCAAATCAGGATTTTTTTATACCTGCGAACGGTAGCATGAGCCTCTATCAAATAAGGTGCTAACGTTCCTGTACCGACCATAAGTAAGGTTTCACTATCTCCTCTAGACAAGAAAGTTGATGCCAACGCAGAACTCGATGCGGTCCTTCTTGCGGTTAGTTCTTGGGCGTCTAATAACATCAGTGGTGTCCCTTTTGATGCGTCAAAAAGTATATATAATCCCTGAATGGAAGGTAAATTGTATTTGTAATTATTTGGAGAAACTGTAACCAATTTTACCCCCAAGTTCGAGCCACTCTTCCAACTAGGCATCAATAGCAAAGAAGAATCTATCTTTTCTACAGGATTTAAATAATCATGGTGATGTCGTGCTGGTGTAGTAATGGAAGCATCGGCAAATGCTTCCTTCAATTCAATGATTAGCTTGTGGAAAGAGAGTGTCTCTTCGATTATCCGCGCATCAGCAATTGATATGGTATTCAATTCTTTTATCCGTAACAGAATCTAATGATCATAAGGAAAACTAGGTATCACTTACACTTACTATAATTTGGAAATTCTTATCCCTTAATTAAAAAAGATAAGGTTTTATTGGTTTCATTACCAACCATATCCCTGGCAATTACTTTAACCTCATATTTTTTAGAAGAAGAAAACGCTCCTCTTTCTGATAAATCAATCGTTTTAGGACTTGAATAAGCCTTATAATTACTCCCATTTATAGAATATAAAATTTCTTTTGTTCCAGTTTTATCATCAGTAGCTCCTAAGAACATTCTCACATAATTTGGGTATACAGCCAATCCATCCTCAGTTCCAATTTGATCTAGCCCGAAATTTATGAAAATCTCAGGAGATACATTATCGACATAAGCAGCCCCAAACTTTGATGACTCTAAATTATTGACATTATCAGTTGAGAAAAACTCAATTTGTTTATAACCTTCATTTTTTAGGTTAAATGGCTCTTCATGAGTTATGGTATCGCCATCGTTTACCCTGTAATATGACGATTTTGGACCACTTTCATCATCTAGCGCTAAAAGAGAAATCTCAGATCCTTCAGAAATGAATAATGTATCTCGAGTAAAAAAAGATGGATTTCCAAAGTTGATAGATGTACTTGGTGCTTTATTATCTAAGAAAAAACTTTCAGTTTTTTGTTTCTCTGAATTCTTCACTTGATCAGCAGCAAAAAACTTAATGTCCTTTAAACCAAGAGGTCCTGTCAACGTAAAATTATCTACAAATATTTTTTCTTGTATTGATGGTGTTGAAAAATATATTTCTTTTACTCCCGCTTTGTTATCTGTTGCGACAAGATTAAATTCTGTCCTTTCAGATACAAAAATATAATCACCCTCAAATTTATCACCAATGATATTTAATATGGAAACCGGGGCAGTCTTATCTAGATATATTTCCTCAATTTTCAGAAGTTCTTTATTTTCTACATTATCGACTGAATAATATTTTATTTTATAAGGTCCCTCATCCAATGTATCCATTGATAACTGATTTTCATAAGTGAGCTCCTGATCTTCATTTAAACTTAAGAAAGTAGCACGAACACCGCTTAAATTATCTTTAGAAATAAGTGCAAATCTCGTGGAAGGTCCTACTACATTCTCAAACTTAACTCCAATAAATTCTACCAAGGTCTTCGGAGGAGTCAAGTCAATGGTGAATGAAGTCGATCTAGTAGATTCAGTATTCCCTACATTATCTACTGAAAAAAAGAATAATTTACGTGCTCCTTCCACATTCAAGTTTGACTTTGAATCATTATATTCAACGTATTTTCCTTCATCGGAGAAAAATGTTTTTGATAACCCAGAAACAGATTCTTGGACAGGTAAAATAAATCGTAAGCCCTTACCAAAAAAAGTATTTGAACCTTCAATATATTCAGGGGCCCCTTTGAAAAAAATCTTTGTTTTTGGGGCAATTCCATCTGCATAAATAGGGAATAGTATCTCTCTCTTTGGTTCATGATAAGTCTGCTTTTCCTTATCAATTGCCCATTTACTCCTGATATAATTGACTCCTTCTGTATCCAAAAACATAGGGTTGGCATCTTGAGGATGCGCCGGTGTTTCCAAATTAATGGCTTTCCCTCCCTTAGAGGTCGAAACTGAAAGATAAATTGGTAAACCTCTTTGAACATAAATTTTAGTCCCCTTCTGAAACATTACAGTCTCAAAAACTGGCTTTTCAGGTTCATTTTGAGCATTACCCTCATAAACGAATGAAAAACACATAACTACCCAAATAAATTTATTTTTTTTCATTTTTCTCGATTTAGAATACTTAGTGAGTGATAAAACTTTTAGATAATATTCTTAATTAAAAAAGTTTTTATTCTCTTTAGCCGATTAAATTCTATTCAAAATTACTATTAATAGTTGAGTTCTCAGCTTAAGCTCGATAATATTTCTTGTATTAACTACATTTTTTGAGTTTATATACCAAATCCATTTTTCCAAATCAGCCCTTAACAAACATTACAAGAAAAATGATCACCTTTTCTTTTAAATTAGATTCGAGCTATTCTAGTCAGTTAAAATAATTTTTATTTTACTCTTATTAAACTATCGATAACATACTAATAATGTTATCATTTAGTACAATGAGGGCTCAGCTTTGTTTTTTAAAGCATAAAAAAATAGTGACCAAATATGAATAGAAAATTAGCTACAAAATATCCTGTAAGTCTGTTTTTTAGATTAATTTTTTGATTTCGCTTTTTCTACTAAAGCCTTCAATACTGAAAATCTAGTATATGCCTCTATACTAGGTAGCTGATCTGGTCCATTGATCGAGGCATATAAATACTCAATTTGATTGATGATCTTGGGCTGCATATAAATCCCTTCTTCCATCACAAAAGAGTCTAATTTAGCTTGAATGTATTCTAAACACGCACCTTGTGCTGATTTTTTTTCTTGTTCAAGACCATTAATATACTTTCTCACTTCTGTGAGTAATTTGACCAATTCCAGACCCAATGCTTCTTGCTGTTGAATCTCTGCTTCTGTCACACCCAGACTTAAAATTCTTGGATCTGTCAGTAACGTGAAATTCTGAATGGAAACGATTTCCCCAACGGTTAATTTGACACGATAGTCACCGGAAGCAACCTGTGGCCCATTTTTATATCTTCGCCTATCGCGCGCATCCCAAGGACCCAAATGTCTCATATCCCATTTGAATCTATGATAACCCACGGATTTAGAAAGTGATTGGTCCAATAAATAAGTGGTACTACTCAGGTCCATATTTCCAATGGTGTCTGTTAAATCCCATTTATCGCTCACGAATGTATTAACGGTTTCGCCAGCCGCATTTTCTATTTCCAAACGGATCGGCGTCTTAACTGAATCCGCAATAAAATAATCAAATAACATGGCGGGACGTGGATAAAGATCACCACCAGTTTTAGGATATTTCATCCGGTAGGTATCCTTGGGCTTAAATAATTGTGTCGACTGTAATCCAAAATTAGGGGCATATAACGGAGTTAGATTATCTAATACCCAAAAGCCTCGTCCCATAGTGGAAATTACCAAATCATCACGATGCACTTTAATATCGGTAACAGGAGTCATGGGTAAATTCTGTTGAAAAGACTCCCATGATTTACCCCCATTTAAAGAGATAAATAAACCACAATCCGTACCCGCATAAAGTAAATCGGGCAAACTTGGATCTTCTCTAATCACACGGGTTGGACAATCAATAGGTATACCATTGGTTCCATCGGTCAAAAGTTCCCATTTTTTACCATAATCACTGGTTTTGTATATATACGGTTTATCATCTCCCAACTGATATCTCAGTACACTAAAATAGGCTTTGGCTGGATCGTGCGGTGAGGGCTCTACCGCATCTACTCTACCTCCACCAAGAAGTTTTGAAGGAGTCACATTTTTCCAGTTTTTCCCACCGTCTCTGGTTATGTGAACAGGTCCATCATTGGACCCCACCCAAATCTGTCCAGAATCTATTGGCGATTCTCTAATCGCATAAATCGTGCTGTAAAATTCCTCTCCTGTAATATCCCGTGTAATTGGACTCCCCGAAATGACTTGTTTATCTAACTCAAAGGCAGTGAGGTCAGGTGATATTATTTCCCATGTTTTCCCTTCATCTAGCGTTTTGTGAACATATTGGGAAGTATGATAAATCACTTTGGAGTAATGGGGAGAAACGTGAATAGGTGATACCCTTTGAAATCGAAACTTTAGATCTTTGGGGTTATGCCCATACATATTGGCTACGCCCACATCATAGCTTCGTTCTAAGCCCGTGCGTTTGTCAAAAACTTTAAATCTCCCTTTACAATTAGCGTAAACTATGTTGTGATCGCCAGGCTTAGGTACTGCGGGTCCCGTCTCACAACCCCCTGTATTGATGATCCATCCTCTATTGCCATCTTGGAGGCCATAAGGCGCCATGGAAGGCACCGCAATCGTCGTGTAATTGTCCTGCTGACCTCCATAGAGCCAATATGGAAATTGATCATCTACTTCGACTTGATAGAGCTCAGCCGTGGGTTGATTGAATTGAGTGCTCCAAGTTTTTCCTCCATTGTGTGTCACATTGGCACCGCCATCATTGGACTGAATGAATAAATTAGGATCATTGGGATTGATCCACATGTCGTGGTTATCTCCATGAGGCGATTGCATTCTATTCCAATTTTTACCTCCGTCCGTTGATTTATAATAGCCTGTGGCCATAACAAACACATTTTCGGGATCGGTTGGGTCTACCTTTAAATTGGTATAATAAAAGGGTCGGGTACGTATGGTTACCTCATTGGAGATCAATGCAAAGCTTTGCCCTTGATCATTTGATTTATACAATCCTCCCTCCGCGCCTGGGGCCTCAATAAGTGCATAAACCAGTTTTGAATCTGCTGGGCACAACTCCAGATCAATTTTTCCTATCAAGCCTTTGGGTAGTCCTGAAGTAATTTTTTCCCAGCTTGATCCACCATCATGGGATTTATAAATACCTCCCTCACTTGCCGTCCCTCCACTGATAATGGTCCACGGTTTTCGTTCTACCTTCCATGCACTGGCAAACATTATTTGCGGATTTCCAGGTAAAAACTCAACATCGGAGATCCCAACCGTTTCAGATATAAAAAGTACATTTTTCCAAGTTTTTCCACCATCTTTGGTTTTGTATAACCCTCTTTCTGCATTGGTTTTAAAGGGATTGCCTATCGCTGCGGCAAAAGCTATGTTGTGATCATTTGGATGAATTAAAACACGACCAATCTGACCAGTTTTTTTAAGACCCACATGGATCCAATTTTGACCTGCATCAATAGATTTATACATGCCCTTTCCTATGATCACATTGCTTCGTAAGCCATCAGAACCTGTCCCCACATACAAAATATTGGGATCTTTTGTAGCAACTGCAATGGCCCCTATGGAAGGTGTCTCAAAAAAACCATCAGAAATATTGTACCAAGAGGTCCCGTAATCTCTTGATTTCCATAAGCCCCCTCCTGTAGCTCCCATATAAAAGGTACTAGATTCTGATGGGACACCGGTTACGACAGTGACTCTACCTCCTCTAATAGGACCAACATGACGGTACTTAAATAACGAAAAATCGCTTTGACACCACGACTGAAATATGAACAAAAATGAAAAAATGAAGAATAAAGAATAACGCATAATAATCTGTTTCTCTCTAAGTTAAGTACAACACTCTTTAACCCAATAATCATATATTATAAAAGGTCGTTTATGGATATTTTCGGAAAATAAAATGCTTGGTCTAAAGTTACGACGATTAAATAATTAACCAGATCACTCAGAAAATCTTTTGTGATTCTCTAAAATCCAAAAAAAGGCACTTACTGCAAAACATGCACTTTGACTGATTTACTAGAAGGGGTATTACTTTTTCGTGCTTTTAATTCTTGAGGAATCAACACATTACATTCTGGAAAATAAGTCGCAATACAACCTTTTGGAATCTCATAAGCTACTATTTTCAATCCCGAAACTTCTCTTTTCCTGCCTCCATAATTGTTATAAAGAGTGACCGGAAGATCAATATCTAAATGATGCCTTTCAACATCCTTTTTATTCATTAGAACTATTTTTCGGGTCCCATAAATCCCTCGATAACGATCATCTAAGCCATAGATGGTAGTATTAAATTGATCGTGGCTTCGAATCGTCATCATGAGTAATTCATCTGGATCGATTTGATAGTTGGGAAGTTCATTTACGGTAAACCTCGCTTTACCTATGTCATTGGTAAATTGTTGATTTCTTGGTCCATTGGGCAAATCGAAAATACCGTCTTTCTTGAGCTTCTCATTGAAAGATTCAAAGCCATCAACAGCTTTACTTATCAGGGCTCGAATTCTATCATAATCATCAATTAATGCATGCCAATCAACAATATCATTTCCTATGGTTCTAGATGCAATTTGAGCGATGATATGAGGTTCACTCAAAAGACGGTGCGTATGTGATTTCACAAAGCCTCGCGTGGTATGTACCGTCCCCATGGAATTCTCTACCGTCAATGTTTGAGGGCCCGACTTTTCAATAATGGTATCAGTCCTGCCTAAACAAGGTAAAATCAATCCTATCTCACCATGGTGAAGGTGGGATCGATTCAGTTTGGTTGAAATATGCACTGAAAGTTGGGTCTGCTCCAAGGCCTGTGTTGTATAATTCGTATCTGGAGCCGCAGATAAAAAATTACCGCCAAGTGATATGAAATATTTTCCTGGTTCTTTGTGCATCAATGCTATGGCTTCCACGACATCTACTCCGTGTTTTCTAGGAGGCTCAAATCCAAAGGTCGCCGCTAAGGTGTCTAAAAATTGTTTGGAAGGCTTTTCCCATATACCCATACTTCTATCTCCCTGGACGTTACTGTGGCCGCGCACAGGGCAGGTTCCTGCGCCCACCTTACCAATACTTCCTTTCAGCAATAACAGATTAACAATCTCTTGAATATTGTCTACTGCATTGACATGTTGGGTTAAGCCCATGGCCCAACAGGCAATGATCTTATCCTTTTTACAGAGCAAATCTATTAGAACCTCAATTTTAGAGACTTCTAAACCGGTTCGCGCAACCAGGGAATGATAGTCCTGAGATTTAATTTCGGTAATGAATGCCTCAAACCCTTCGGTCTTTTGAGCAATGAATTCCTGATCTATGATTTCGGGAGATTTTTCTGCCTCTTCTAGTAACCTAAGTAGCAAAATTTTGAGCAGGGCCACATCTTCATTGATTTTAACCTGCAAATACAAATCGGCAAGATCAGTTCCTTGTCCCAATATCCCAGAAACTGCCTGTGGATTGTTGAATTTCAATAATCCTGCCTCCTTTAGTGGATTAATCACGACGACCTTAGCCCCCTGGTTTTTGGCCTTTTCCAAAGCGGATAACATCCTGGGGTGATTGGTTCCTGGATTTTGTCCAAAAATCAAAATCAATTCGGCATGGTAAAAATCTTCTAGCTTGACCGTTCCTTTGCCTATGCCTAAGGTATGATTTAAGGCGACGCCACTGGACTCATGGCACATGTTTGAGCAATCTGGTAAATTATTAGTACCAAAAATTCGAATAAATAATTGATATAAAAAAGCCGCCTCATTACTCGTCCTACCCGAGGTGTAGAATATGGCGTCATCAGGACTTATGCGCTGGTTTAAATGAGATGCGATGAGATCAAAAGCTTCATCCCATGAAATAGAGGTATAATTTTTCTCCCCTTTTCTTACCCTCATCGGCGATACAAGCCGCCCTTGCTGACCCAACCAATAATCAGATTGATTTCTTAGGCTGTTGATTGAATATTTGGAAAAAAAAGAAGCATCGACACTACGGTCGGTGGCCTCTTCAGCGATTGCCTTGACCCCATTCTCACAAAATTCACCCAAATTGGATCGATGATCAGGATCAGGCCAAGCACAACCCGGACAATCAGTACCGCCTTTTTGATTTAAGGGAGCTAGAACTTTCCCGGTTTTTATAGGGCTCATTGATTTAAATGCCATGCGCATGGAGTGGAAAACAGCTTTTAAGCCAGCGGCACTTTTAGAAGGTTGTGTTATCCTCATTTCAATATTTAATCGCGTTGATTGAATATTATATTAAAATAAAAGATTTTCACACGCTTCATGAGCTTAAAAAACATATTTGTATATAAATTCAACTAAGTTTTTAAATAAATATAAAATATCTCAAATAATTTTTTCTATTTATTACCGTTTGATTACAAATAAAGTTTTTAAAATTTTATTTGATTTTGAGTTTTTTTGTCATTCAGTATAACTATATTCTTACGATCTTAAGTAAGCGACCAAATCCAAAATTTCTTGATCATTCATATTATCTAAGAGCCCAGCAGGCATCATAGAATTAGGCGTATCTTCTCTTGATTGTATATCTGACTTGTTGATCTTTGCTTTACCCTGCCCCAAGATATTTAAAACTAAATGTCTATCAGTATCACTTGCAACTGTCCCTAGATAAGTGCGACCATCTCTAGTGGTGACAACTACCATTTTATAATCATCTTGAATATCGGCACTCGGTTCCAATATATTGGAGAGAAGATAATCAATATTTGATCGGTTTGACCCCGTTAATTCGGGGCCTAAAATGCCTCCTTCACCGTACAATTGATGACAAGCCCCACAAGTCTTTGTAAAAATTGCTTTACCCTTAATAGTACTTGCAACTTCCAATTCTTTGTCTGTTAAAAGATTTTTATAGCGCTTATAACTAGACTCAACATCAGCAGAAATATCGTCTATAGGACCCCAAACTTCAACAAATCCGTTGCCCATAACTCGTCTTAGCTGCCTAGCTATATGAGCAGGAATTTCATTCTTCATTATCAAACCTTCTGTGATAGCCTCGGTCAAAATATTCGCATAAACTCTCCTTGAGGACAACGCTAATAAAATTTCAAGCTTCTCTTTTTCATTGAACGTTTCAAACCTTTCAAACATATCCCAACCTAATTCGGTATCCTTGTAATTAGTAATTGCTCTAATCGCCTGAATTCTTAAGTCTGGATCATCCATGAATTCAGCTATTTTAGGCTTTAATCCTGACCATGCACGGCTAGCCAAGGCTGTTAGTGATTTCTGCCTATCTTCAAGCGGTGCATTGGTATCTTCAAGAATTGTAAAGAGCTGATTGGCGGCGTCTGCACTACCAAAAAGCTGAGCAATCTCAATAGCAATACCTTTTGTGGATTCATTGGAAGACAATAATGCATAGGTTTTTTTCCAGTTGTCTGATGGTTTTATGTCAGAACGATTTTCAATTTCATTTCTCAGCCCATTTAACAAATATTTCTGATTTACAGAAGGTTTTTGTATTACAGTCAACAATTGCTCCATTCCATTGGCATCTATCACCCTTCTTGCTATATACTCCGCAATAATTGGTATTTGAGTTTCCAATCCTATTTTTAATCCTCTTTCAACATCAATTTCAACATTAGGCTCCATTGCAAACCATATCATTTTAGGTATATTATGATCATTTTTATCCTCAGACCTTTGGCTTAAAGCAGATGCAATCTCCCAGCGATCATTCATAGGAATACGTTGTAAAACTGCTGCCAGATATAATCTTACAATAGCAGACGTGTCATTAATGGCCAATGTATAAAACTTTTGTAAGGCATTTGATGATATTATCTTATCCTCCCCCAGTAGTTGAATTGACCACGCTCTAATATATTCATCCGAATCTTCTAAAGCCGCCAGCAGATCATTCTCTTTTAAGGAACGCGTAACATGAAGTGCCCATAGTCCTCGTAATCTCAAATCAGAATTATTTTCATTCTTATAAATATTTATCAACTTTTCAATTGCCTGAGGAGATATGGCTTCTTTGACAGCTCGACCTTGAAGAATGACTCGAGCACGTCGCGCATGCCAATCGGATGGGCTAAGCTGAAGTTCAGCAAGTTCTAAGTCTGAAAACTTGGCCAAATCATCATACCTCCCTTTCCATTCTTCAGCATGAGATTTTTTCGGCATTATTCTAAAAATCCTACCCGTCTCCTTATGGGCCACCGTATTGCCGCAAATATCTGCGTCATGCCAGTCAAGCACATATAGCCCTCCATCAGGACCGATCTCCAAACTAAACCCTATCCACTGTGCATTGTTAGCCATCATAAAATCTTCTCCATGTTTAGCTACAAAACCGGAACCTCTGGAAATAAGAAGATCAGAGAGAACGGCGTGCTCATGGATATTAGCCATAAATATTCGATTATTTTGCATCGGAGGAAATGCATCTGACATATAAATTCTTGCTCCCCCGTGGGCTGATCTATGGCGATGATCAACTATGGTTTTAATATCATCATAAATGTAAGAATTAAAATGTTGCCCCCCCTGCCTATGATAAATACCACCCGGCACAACATGAAAAAGATGAGGGATCACACACGCACTAATGAAAAGTTGGCCCTTGGAATTATAATCAATGCCCCAAGGATTACTGAATCCATGAGCTACAGCTTCAAATCTGTCTTTAGTTGGATGGTATTTCCAAACACCCCCATTAATGTCAATACCATCTGCTTCTAATAAATCTTCAGGGAATGGCTCATTGTGTTTATAAATTTTACCCTTTCCTATAGGCCTTCGTATTTTTGATGGAGTGGCAAACCCTTCCAAGCCGTAAAGCCAACCATCCGGTCCCCAATGAAAGCTATTTATAGTCTCATGTCTGTCTCTTATGCCCCATCCAGTTAATCTTACCTCAATATCATCCATTTCGGCAACATCATCTCCATCTCTGTCGGGGATAAATAACAGATTAGGAGGGGCTCCCACAAATACACCGCCAAAACCCACCGCTAATGCTGATGGAAATGCAATACCTTCGGCAAAAACCTTTCTTGAGTCTGCTCTTCCATCACCATTAGTATCTTCAATTATAAGGATTCTACTGTCTCCAGATCCTGAGAAGCCACTGCCGCGTGACTCATAATCTCTATTTTCAGCAATCCACAATCGCCCTTTGTCATCCCAACAAAATGCCATGGGTTGAGTTATCATCGGCTCTGATGCCCAAGCATTGACCTCATATCCATCTGTAATAGTCATTTCATCTACTTGCTCATCAGAAGTCAGAAACTTAGCCTTAAACCCTTCTTCCTGAGCTATTTCCCATAAACCAGCGGTTGCGTAGAGATTATTATCTCCTACATAATCTTTCCATTTTTCTGTAAGATCCATATTATTTAACGCTCCAGTATAAATTACTAATCCGTGTTTGATAGTTTCTGTCTCCCCCTTTGGAATTTTCCAATCACCCATAATGGCTCGGCTAGGTCCAATACCTAATTGTGAATCTACTCTCCAAGTTTGCGGAAACCCCCTATTCTCGGGATGATCAAAAATAGCGATATGGGCCAGATCATCTCTTCCTTCTACCTGCATACCTACATCCATCCATAACGCATGTTGACCTGCTGCTTTTTCGTCTTTTTGCCTAGCAAAATTAATAACTTCACCTTTTATTCCTTCTTTCCATGGCATACGAAGAAACATTCCGCCGTACTGCATTTCTCCTATAACAATTTCTTGAATAGCTTCGCCATTCCACTCCAAATCGAGTAAATATTGCTCTTTTTTTAATTCTAAAGACCAAACCTGTGTTTCCTTCATCAGTGGCTCTCCATTTGCATCCAGCATAAAATATACCGTCTGCCAACTCACTTTATTACCTATGGAATCTATAATATCAAAGCTCACTCGTTTCCAATGATCCTTTCCCGGATTATGAAAATAATCACGCCCTTTAATTGCTTTTTGCTCCTCAGTCTTAGGTTCGTAAAAAAAATTCATCAAACTATCAATTCCGATTTTTTGACCGTTCACTCTTGTAAAACCCCAATAGAGTCCTGTTTGATGAGCATGATGCTCTGGACTATTTTCTGTAAGAAGCCCTTTTCCATCCGGTGCTGCAATGGGGTGCAAGTAAGGGCGAAAATCTGGTCTCGCGTTTTGAACAAGGATCGGTTGATTTTTATTGCCTGAAAATACAGATATAGTTGCAGCATCTTTATCCAAAATAGCAGTTAGTGCCTGATCTGATTTAAGATTAGATGGATTGCAACAAATAAATAATAGAAGCAAGGAATTGGCAATAATGAAAGCATATTTTATGGTTCTCATATTAGTCATACTTTGGTAAAGAACAATTTTTTGTTAATCAAAAATAATAGGCATTAATCTTTCCTGACAGTACTTACCATCATGTAAAGTCACTCCATCTGGATCTCCAATCGCAGCATCTGCTTCATCCTCACAAAGTATCCAACCTTCATAATTTTCATTTACCAACCATTGGGTAATCTCCTCAAAGTTAATTTTCCCTTTTCCCATCAAAGCCCATTCAGGTTCCCCATCCCAATCTTTATAATGAATATGATTGATTAATGATTTATATTCTTCCATTTTAGAAAGAATATCCATCCCGCCATTTCTGATATGGCCGACATCCGGTGTCCAACCAGTAACAGAATGATCCAAGCCATTAAGAATTATATCATAGTCCTCTGCAGTCCTATTTATGGAGCTTTCGGGTGAATTGGGATGGAAAGAACACTTTATTCCAATATCTGCAGCTCTTTTAGAAACCATATTTACATTGGCAATTAAATTTAATCTACGCTCCACAATATCATGCCGCCCAGAGGGCATCTGCACAGTGCATAATACACATTTTGGGAAGTGTCTAATCAAATCAATTGCACTATCGGCTTGACTTTTTTCATAAGCTGTTTCACTTGGGTTATTCCAATCTAAAGCTAATGCTATACCCGCCAATTCTATATTGTGTTGATCGAGCTTTTCAGCTAATTTAACTGGATCATCCCAATCACCCATCCAAAAATGCATGGGTTCAATACCGGTAAATCCTGCTTCAGCAACCACTTCAATCATATGTCCCAATTGGTTAGAAAAGGTTTTCCCAACCTCACTCATAAACCATGTGTAAACCTCTGCACCTAATATAATTTTACTCATAACTTCAATCAATTAATATTTATTCTGACCACCCATATGCTTCTTGAACTTCTAACATTACCTTAAGAATATTATTCCATGTTTTTTGTTGAGTTAGTGTCTCATTTGGAAACATACAACCATCCCAACAGATATGGCGAATATTTTTTCTAGGCTGACCATCCTCAATTAACCAAAACCCAGCTGCCCAGGGAATATCCAGTTTGCCATTTGGATCGTCTGCTAAACAATGTTTTCCTGTCTTATCATGTGAACCCTGCCCTCTAACAGTTCCATCATTTTGCGCGACATGGAAATCGATAGTCCAGGGTCGAAGTGCATCTGTCATTTTTTTATAAGCTGAGCTGAATTCAGCTCTATCATTCCAATCAAAATCATCAGCCAAAAGTCGATGCTCTTTGGCGTTATAACCCAATAAATAAAGCATTGAATGGGCCAAATCTGCCTGAAAACCCAATACATCACCAGCATCTGCCAGTTCAAGCGTACGCAACATCCATTTCCAACTGTGCATCCCCCCCCAGCAAATCTCGCCTTCTGCTGCCAATTTTTCACCGTAGTCAGCTGCAATTTTAGCTGCCTCACGAAAAGTATAAGCAATTCGCTTTGTATTTTCTTTAGGATCTTTATTCCATGATTGGACATCGGTCGCCGAATCTATTCTAATAATCCCATATGGTCTGACTCCAAGATCTACTAATTTATTTGCGATAATGCACGCTTTTTTAACCTGAGTTAGAAAACTCTTTCGATCCTGGCTATTTCCCATTGCGGATCCGCCCCCGGTCTCTGACCAAACTGGTGCAACTAAAGATCCTGCGACTAAATCGTGTCTTTTTAAATTTTCCGCAAGAATATGTAATTGATCATCTGTGGAATCTATCGAAACATGAGGATCAGAGAGAAATAAGTCTACTCCATCAAATCTACGACCATTAACCTCTGATTTTGCGGTAAAATCGATCATTTTATCAAGACTTAAAAAAGGTTCGTCATCTCCTTTTCCTACTACTCCTGGCCAAGTAGCATTATGTAATTTTGGATATTTATTGTTCATTCCATCTTAATTAATTTATTCAAGTCATAAATTTATCTTTTGGTAAAGCACCTACTGTTTGCCCTAAAGCTTTTCAAAATTATTTACCTGAATTATCATTAAATTTTTGTTCAACCAGAGATAAATACTTAGTAATATCTTCTTTCCTTATATTTCTCATAAAAATAAAATATCTCAATAATTTAAAGGTTTATTATAAATGCATTTTGGTACTCCAGGAAAGCATTACTTACATAGTAATAGCCTTTGATATAACAATTTATTATTGCTCTTTTTGAACATTATAAAACTTTACAAATCTTATAAGCCGTTTAATTTATACCAAGCTAGCGCAGATACTCCCAAAAAATCTTTGCTCACCATCATTTGCAGAGTTTTATTTTTTAGCCCCACTTTACCAAAACTGAATATTAGGATTTTAAGGTAATCAATTAAGTAATGTATTTTACAGTTAAAACTGAATCAAATTTTGACGATATTTTATTTAATTTATAAATCTACAAAAGCGGAGATGGAAATACATTTTAATAATAACTCATTAGTCCCATATTGATTTCATTTCATAAACCTCAAGGGATTTAATTTTTACAGTAAGCTCTTCATCACCAGGTACCAAGGAGATTCCATCATATTCTGATTCCAAATTTCGTGGCAAAACCATAGTAAAGCGGCCTTCATCGACAAAAACTTCAATGCTCGTTTTATCGAGAATAATCTCTAAACTCATATTTTTACTTGCCAACTCTGGAAGATATTTGGAGACTTTCTCCTCGTCATTAAAAATAAACTTATTATTGTTGATCGAATAGGTAAGTTGATCACTCCCAAAATTGAAGGTATACATGATGGCATTAATATTCTCAATTTGAAATTTAAGATGAAGCATGTTAGATTTAATATTTGCAAGTACTTCATTGGCCTCTTCCGGCGTAATGTTGTTTAATATTTTTTCGCTCTTATGAAGCCCTAGAATTTCTTTAACAGGTTGATTGAACATTCGTACTCCCTCCTTTCTTGTCCTGAGAGTCAATTGAGTAGGAAAAGCCATCATCATATTGAACGGCATTTCAGGTGTCGGAATAGTTGCCCATCCTATTTGTATTCTTCGTCCATCTGAAGAAGGTATATTTTCAAAAGTTTGAGCCGCATAGAACTCTCCATCAATATAGTTATGCGCACCAGAGGTAATTTTAAATTCTTTCCCATCGAAGTCTCCTAAAACATAATCGCCTCCAGCATCGTATACTACCCATTTAGTATTATTTAAATCTTCATCTATGGGCAATTCAAATAGCTCGGGACACTCCCAAAATGTCTCAAAATGACTTTCATATTGCCAATCTTTTAAATTATCTGAGGTGAAAATAGACATACCTATTCTTTCAAAAAGAATCATAACCCATTTACCTGATGGTTCATGCCAGAACACATTAGGGTCACGATTATTTGTACTGCCCAGAAGCTCTCTTCTATCTCCTATAACAGGATTCTCTTTGTACTTAGTCCATGTAAGGCCCTGATCATTTGAATATGCCAAACTTTGAGTCTCAAGTTGCTTTTGTCCAGTCTTAGACTCCTCATACCTATCAGGAAACCAAGTAGTCGTATATATAGCTACCATTACATCATCATTACCAGTTTTGAATCCTGAAGTATTTTCGTAATCGATAACTGCTGATCCGGAATAAGCAACACCTATTTCATCAGGGTACAATGCCTCTGGTAATTGAACCCAGTTAAGTAAATTCTTACTTTTAGCATGTCCCCAATGCATATTCCCCCATGCCCATCCATATGGATTATGCTGATAAAAAAGGTGATATTCTCCATCGTAATAAATAAGACCATTAGGATCATTATTCCAACCTATCATACTTGAAAAATGTAGCTGAGGTCGATATTTTTCTTTATAAACATTTTTCAAATAATCTCGATTATCTGACTGATAAATAAGGTCAAGTCCTTCTCGTTCATCACCATACTGTGTTCTAATTATAACTTCCCTTTGATTGTATCTAGACACATCTATAAAGACCCAAAAATCAGGTTCTGAATCAGCAAGCCAAATATCAAATACCTGTTCTGTTTTATTATTTAAAACTAATTCGAGACGCGTTTCATCCTCACTGTCATGAGTAACTGGTAGATGGATGTATTTGCTCTCTACTTTCAATGAAATAAACTGCTGCGCAGACGCACCAGCCGATATGAAAATCATGGCATAAAAAATAATTTTTCTCATATTTCCCTTTTATTTAATTACTAAATCAACGGCATCTATTCCCATAATAGAAGCCTTGACTCCGTTATTTCTAAAACCTACTAAAAACGGTTTTCCAATTAATTCTGGAAAATCATCAGCATGTAATGACACCTTCAATGGTGTCCAAACAGTAGGCCATCCGTCATACCAAAATATTCTTCTAATTCCTAGGTAATCTCCTACCTCTCCCTCCCCAATAACCTTACGAAAATCATATCCCAAGTAATATTTATTATCTTCTTTCCATATATGAGGATGACCAGGTACCAGTTGCTTTCCCTCATTACCCAATAGCATACTATTTCCAAACTCATTTCTTACAGAATCAAATTTCATCATATCTAGGCCATTTTTGTCATAAAAGGGTCCGGTCGGACTTTCACCTCTGCCCATTCTAATTGTATAATTAGTACTCAGATTTCCATAGGAAGCAAAGAAATACCACTTATCATTAAACTTATAAATAGAAGCACCCTCCATCCAACAGCTTGACCAATCATCACCACACCATCCTTCCTTTGTTTCAGGCCAGGTGGCCACAGGAATATGTATGCCCTCAGGGTGAGTATCATATTCTGTTTCATAAGGTGAACTCAAAAATAAGCCTGTATTTGGATCCATTTCAGCTACGTAACATATACCGCCCCCCCAAGTCATCCAGAGTCTTCCTGATAGCTCATCAAAATATCCATGTGCGTCCAATACCCATGGAAATTCTGTTTTTTTATGATCAAGAACAATTACTGGATCGGTCCAGTTATAATCAGGACTACCTATTTCATTAGTTTTGATCAATGTAATTGAAGAATAGAAATTCGATGCCTCATCTTGGTAGACTGTTCCATAAATATATTTTTGTTTACCGGCTATTACATTACCAACAGCCCAACCCAAACCATCAATCTCATTGTAATTACTTTCATTTACCGGCAGCCAAGGATCTCTGATTGGATCAGATTCAATAGGCTGATACATATGCGTATCAGAAAATTGATGGCGATATTTACCATCTATCCAAACATTTCCGCCATCATCATTTTGGGTGATCGCAGCGGCACCTTTTAGTAAAGGAATATTTATATCACGTATCATTTTTAAAATAGGTTTTTCGTCTACGATGAATGCAATTTCAGCAGTTGCTCTGGCATCATTATCCTCACCATTAATACTTCGCACCCATGCCGAGAGATGATAAGACTTACCTTTCTCTAATATCAAGTTTTGTTTTTGAGTTATCCAACTTCCACCACCACTTTGAATAGCATAATATTTACCATCAACAGGTGCAAAATAACCATTATCCGAAATACCTCCTTCATTACCATTCCATCCTACAACACTTTCCCATCGATTTAAGGAAGATTGATTTAACTCAAAACTTCCATTAAATTTTTCTAAAACAGTTTCAAAAGGAGCTTTTGATTCACATTGAAAACAAATCCATATGAATAAAGATATTATAGAACAATTTTTAAAATTCCGTCTCATTTATCAGTCTTTCAATGGCTGCAACCATATATT
>CAJXAT010000044.1 GCA_913050055.1 uncultured Flammeovirgaceae bacterium
AAGAAGCATGAACAAATTTGATTGTGCCTTTTTCGGCATAGGTGACCATACCTGTGTGCCACCATTTTTCTCGGTTTTGTTTGAATTCAAAATAAACAATATCCCCTGGCCTTACGCTACCTTTTCCTTTCTTATTGCCCACCTTGGCTTGCTCTTGAGCCGTTCTAGGTAGCTTTATACCAATTTTGGCATAAGATTGTTGAATGAGACTAGAGCAATCAATGCCATTTCTTGAGTTGCCGCCATATCGATAAGGGGTTCCTATAAAGGATTTGGCATGACTGGTAGCTCTGGTTATTTTGTTTTGTTTTTTTCTTCCTTGCCCTAGCACCTCATGACCCGGCACGACAGTCCAAAAAAACATCAAAAAAGAGAGGGTGATGAGCGTATTCTGATTCATTGTCAAATGAGAAAACCTCATTTTTCTAAGATACAAAATAAATCTAAATTGTCTTCTGCCTGTGGGGCCAGTAAATAATCATCATGATGTATGGACGTTACCAAACGGTCCTCTGCGGCTTTGAGTTTATTCCGATTCATTCGATTGAATAAATCATAGGGTACTCTAAGAAAAGCAGCGGGTAATCGGTGTTGGAGATCAAGAAAATCAAATCGCATAATACGGTCTACGGATATCTTGTTGCGTCTATAATATTCCATTACTTTTTCATTTCCTTTGATTCCTTTCATTTCTACGTTTCGGAAATATTTTAAACAAAGGCTGCTCAATTCTGTGGCAGTATACTCTCTGGTATGCCAAGGATTTCGACTTAAAGTCATTTTTCTATTAGGGGTGGTGAAGATTGCACATCCACCCGGTTTTAATATTCGATGAATTTCTTTGATGAAAAGGGTATCATCTTCAAGGTGTTCAATGACTTGAAAACTCACAATGCTATCAAAACTATTGTCAGGAAAGGGTATTGGAGGAAAAAGGCCGCTCTCAAAACGAAAGGATGGATATTTTAACTTAAGTTTTTCAATGATAGACCCAATTTTGTCTATAGCCGTATAATGATCGATCCCGCCATCTAGTTCAGAAATCCCACGACCTTCACCGCATCCCAATTCCAGCAGGTTTCCTTTGACATAGGTTTTACCGAGCAAGTAGGCCTTCAGGAGTCTTTGGTGTATCGGGTTGTCTGACGGTATTTTGTCTGAAGTAATCTCTGTGGTAAAAACACTCATAAAATATTTTATAACAAACTAAAAAAAGGCAAACTAATGCTTTATTAAAAACTTTAGGATTTATTGATACTTTCTACACCTATCCCCAAAATTTATATTAAATTCAAAATTATTAATAATATTGATGAAAAGCACCTTCATTTTACTTTGTTTCCTTCTTTTTTTAAGCTCAGTATCAGGGATTGATCTATCTAAATTAAATACTGCTTATTGGTATGATCCTGCTGCCCCTTTGACGATCAAATCTTGCGTAGCACAGAGATCAGATGCCTGCCATGTTTTTCTATCCCTAAATTACAATCCTTCGGATACTATAAATACGAGATTATTATTGCAGACCAATTATTTTGACGATACCGATCGATTATTACAAGCATATGAAATGGATACTTTAGAGGGTATGGCCGATCAAGTACTGCTAAAGCTTACCTTCAAGGAAGTGTCTGAAAAATTGCTGATCCTCGAATTTGAGCTTGCTGGGGCTTATTATTATTATCCGATAAACCTTAAAAGAGGAAGATTGAATCATCCTCAATTTTATCCATTGCAGATGAATGGGTTACCCCTTATTTCATCTTTTTTAACCTCATCTTCACTGAAATTTAATAGAGAATATGCTCAGGATACGCTTTATTTTTTCCAGTATAAAGCTGATTTTCAACCTGCAGATCCGCCCACGGGCATCGCGCAGTCTGTGGCTTCGAGGTTATTGATGGATTCTGTTTTTATCAGTACCCAGGAGGTATCATTGCTGCAAAATCATTTTTATTTTATACAATCAGATACGTTGTCCTTGGAAGGATTAACCTTATTTATGGGTCCAAAGCATTATCCTGATATGAAATTAATGGATGAACTTATTCCGCCTTTAACATATTTCACCTCACGTTCAGAAATAGATGAAATAAGGAATGCCAAAGACCCTAAAATAGCCTTTGAAAATTTTTGGCTGAATATTCATATATCTCCTGAAGCGGCGGGAGCTGCCATTAGGAGTTATTACCGGGCCATCAAAAAGGCGAATGAATTATTTACTAGTTACAAAGAAGGGTGGAAGACAGATAGGGGCATGGTTTATATTATATTTGGAAATCCGGATAGGGTCTTTAGAGATAATAAAAAAGAAATTTGGCTTTATGGAGATATTCGATTTGAATTTAAAATAATATCTAATCTCTTTGTACCCAAGATGTACGTCCTACTTAGAGATAAAGGATATGAAAAAATATGGATAAAAAAGATTACCGATTTACGCAGCGCCCTGTAAATAAACGGATCAAAGATGCTTCAATGATTTATGGCATTCGCGCCATCATAGCGGCGATTACATCGGGCCATGATTTAGAGAAAATTTTTATTCAAAAAGGATTAAAAGGAGACCTCATAGATGAGCTGATGGAGCTTGTAAAAAAGACTTCTGCGCCTGTATCGACTGTACCTATGGAAAAGCTCAATGGCCTTACTCAAAAGAACCATCAAGGAACGATTGCCTTTATCTCTCCTGTAAAATACCATGACCTATCCAATTTATTAGCTACTACTTATGAAGAGGGGAAGGTGCCTTTGTTCTTGGTACTAGACCGGATTACCGATGTTAGAAATTTTGGTGCCATAGCGCGATCGGCCGAAGCCATGGGCGTCAATGGAATTTTAATTCCTACCAGAAATGCAGCCCAAATAAATGCAGATTCTATTAAAACTTCAGTGGGAGCTTTGACTCAAATTCCGGTCGCTAGAATGATAAATTTGACGGAAGGGATCACCTATTTGCAATCAGCAGGCTGCAAAGTAATGGCCTGTACGGAAAAGGGAACTCAAGAGATAAGTAAGATAGATCTTAGGGATCCCGTGGCTTTGGTTTTTGGATCTGAGGAAAATGGGATTGATGGGGCTATTTTAACGTTTGTTGATCATCATATCACCATACCCATGCGTGGGAAAATGTCGTCTTTAAATGTATCAGTAGCTACCTCAATATGCCTTTATGAAGCAAATAGGCAAAGGTATTAAATGAAATCATCTCCTTTCGTGGCTTTTACTTTATTGACAAAAGACTTGAATTTGGCGGCGTTGTCTTTTTTGCAAATGAGCAAGACATCATCAAAGTCAGCTACTAAATAGCCTTCTAGGTCACTGATGACCAACAGCTTTTCTTTTTTACTTTTGATGTAATTGGACCGCGAGTTATAGAGTAAGGCGGTTTGCTCAATGACATTGTCATCAGCATCTTTTTCTACTAACTCGTGCAATGCCCTCCAAGAACCCACATCAGACCAACCAAAATCTCCTAAGAGGGTAAAGACATTGTTAGCTTTTTCCATAATGGCATAATCAATTGATATGGATTTGCATTGTGAGTAGGCGATTTCAATAAATGAGGCTTCTTCATCAGTGCCATAAGATGAGTGGCCAGCCGCAAATAAGTCTGCCAATTCAGGTTGATATTTATCAAAGGCCTCAATTATGGCAGCAATAGACCAAATAAAAATGCCGGCATTCCACACAAACTCACCGGTCTCAATGAATTTTTTGGCCAGTTCAATATCTGGTTTTTCAGTAAAGTTCTTTACTTTTTTATCAGCGGTACTTGAGGGAGAATATTGTATGTAGCCATAACCTATTTCTGGTCGATGAGGCTCGATACCAATGGTCAAAAGTTTTGTGTTATTGGCGGCACAGTCCACTGCATTTTTAATCACTTGAATGAAGGCTTCGGGCTTAAAGATGGCGTGGTCTGAAGGAGTGATGACTAAAATAGCACGGGGATCTTTTTTTCGAATTTTATAAGCCGCATAAGCGATACAAGGAGCAGTATTTCGCTTGCTGGGTTCTAATAATATTTGATCTGAGGATAAATCAGGTATTTGTACCGAGATAAGCTCCCGATACATAACATTG
Organism: uncultured Flammeovirgaceae bacterium; assembly: GCA_913050055.1. Lineage (GTDB taxonomy): Bacteria > Bacteroidota > Bacteroidia > Cytophagales > Cyclobacteriaceae > UBA4465. The sequence goes on from CAJXAT010000044.1 coordinate 4,087, forward strand.
GAAACAATCCAAATTTGATCTTTGGGGACATGCTCAATAAAGCGATCATACGTCATTTGCAATAAAGACTTGCCCGTATTCAACACATCCAAAAATTGCTTGGGATTTTTGTTACGACTGTAGGGCCAAAAGCGAGTCCCTGTCCCCCCAGCCATGATCACAATATTTATTTTTTTATCCATGTTGATTATTCTTTTCGATCAGTTCTCTTTTCACTAAATTTGAGTAGTGTTTATAGAATGACCGGAGTATTGCTTTAAATCTTGAATTAATACTTCTTGTTTATTTGAGAAAAAGCTTTTGAGTGCAAATTAAGCATTCTAATACTTTTTTTTGTAATGCAACGAGCCAAAGGTAAAAAGATGATAGAAACAGCAAATACGTCAATTTTAAAAACTGATTTAAAAAAGATTTTTGGATATGACGAATTTAGAGGGGACCAAGAAAAAATTATTCATAATATTTTAGTACGTAAAAATACTTTTGTGATCATGCCCACGGGTGCGGGCAAGTCTTTATGTTATCAATTACCTGCCATTATAAGTGAGGGGACGACCATTGTGATATCTCCTCTGATAGCCTTGATGAAAAATCAGGTAGATCAAATGATGGCCTTAGGGATCAATGCTAAGTTTTTAAACTCAACACTGACCAAGTCAGAAATAAAAAAAGTAAAACAAGAGGTAATCTCTGGAGAAGTGAAATTGCTCTATGTGGCTCCTGAATCTTTGATAAAACAAGATAATATTGATTTTTTAAATGAGGCCAAAATTGCGTTTGTGGCCATTGATGAGGTACATTGTATCTCTGAATGGGGACATGACTTTAGACCTGAGTACAGGAGAATTCGTGCCATTGTCTCTCAGATAGGCGAAATGCCCATTATGGCACTTACTGCAACGGCTACGCCTAAGGTACAATTGGACGTGATGAAAAACTTGAATATGGAAGGGGCAAACCTTTTCAAGTCCTCTTTCAATAGGCCTAATCTTCAATATGAGGTAAAGCCTAAGCAACAAGCGAAAAAGATACTGATCAAGTTTGTTAAGGAACAGAATGGTAAGTCTGGAATCATCTATTGTTTGAGTAGAAAAAAAGTTCAAGAGATTGCTGAATTATTAAAAGTAAATGGGGTCAATGCCGCTCCGTATCACGCGGGTATGGAAAGTCATCAGCGCATTGCAAATCAAGATGGCTTCCTGAATGAAGAAATAGATGTAATCGTAGCTACCATTGCTTTTGGAATGGGTATAGATAAGCCAGATGTTCGTTTTGTCATCCATTATGATGCACCTAAGTCCATTGAAGGATATTATCAGGAAACAGGAAGAGCGGGTAGAGATGGTCTTGAAGGAATATGCCTGATGTTGTACAGTTACAATGATGTGCTTAAACTCGAAAAGTTCAATAAAGATAAACCGGTCACCGAACGTGAAAATTCAAAGTTATTATTAGAGGAGATTGCCTATTATGCCGAGTCATCGGTATGCAGAAGAACGCAGCTGCTGCATTATTTTGGAGAAGAATATGATCAAGATAATTGTGGAATGTGTGACAATTGCCAATATCCAAAAGAGCAGTTTGAAGGAGCAGAATATTTAAAAACCATCATAAATGCCGTTCTAAATACCCATGAGCGTTTTGAAATTAATCACATTGTTAACTTTGTCTTGGGGAAAAAGAATCAGCATATCAAGAGTTATGGTCATGATCAATTGCCAGGATTTGGAATCGGGGCAGAAGAACAGGATTTTTTCTGGAAATCGGTATTACGACAGGCTTTGTTCAATGAACTATTAATAAAAGATATTGATACACCAGGTATATTCAAGGTGACATTAAAAGGTAAAGAGTATCTTAAAAAAAGTTATTCTATTAAATTGTCCAGAGATCATGAATATCAGACGGATGGAGAAGAGGAGGAAATTGAAAAATCAAAACACAGTCTCCAATCTTATGATACTACTTTGTTCAATCTATTAAAGGGGTTACGAAAAACCGTGGCCAAACAAAAATCATTACCACCTTATGTCATTTTTCAGGAGCCCGCTTTAGAAGAAATGGCGACTTTTTATCCTTCGACTATGGAGAATTTAAGGATGATTATCGGTGTGGGAGAGAGTAAGGCTCGAAAATTTGGGAAGCCTTTTTTAGATTTGATTAATCAATATTTAAATGATAATGACATCATGACGGCTTCGGATGTTTTGATAAAATCTTCAGGGGCTAAGTCAAGAAATAAGATCAGTATCATCAATCAAATTGATAAAAAACATGATTTAGAAGATATTGCATCCAGCTTGGGGATTACCTATGAATCACTTATTACGGAAATTGAGAATATTTGTGAGTCAGGAACTAGATTGAGTCTTAATTATTATCTAGACCAAATTTTGGACGATGAGCGTCAAGATGATATCATTGATTATTTTTTGGTTTCAGAGTCTGGGGAGTTGAGTGAAGCCATTATTGATTTAGAGGAGGAGTATTCTGAAGATGAGGTCCGTTTGATGCGAATAAAATTCATGTCTGAATATGCGCATTGATTGGAGATTTAAGCATCATAAAAGATTACAAATAAGTTAAGCATGAAAATACTGATATTAGGCTCAGGAGGTAGAGAGCACGCCTTGGCATGGAAAATAAGTCAAAGTGAGTTGTGTGAGGCACTTTTTGTGGCGCCGGGCAACGGAGGAACTGCGGAAATAGCAACGAACTTCTCATTACAGTTAAACGATAAATCAGAGATTTTAGATACGGTCGTGCGTTTGGGCATAAACCTATTGGTGATTGGACCAGAAGACCCTTTGGTAAATGGTGTGGTAGACTTTTTAAAAAAGGAGCCCAAATTAAAAGATTTGTTAATTGTTGGACCGAGTGCTCGAGGGGCATTACTTGAGGGGAGTAAAGATTTTGCTAAACAGTTTATGTTGAAGTATGGGATTCCTACCGCAGCAGCAGAAATATTCACCAAGGCTGACCTAGAAGCTGGTAAGCGTTTTTTAGCAGGACTCACTCCCCCTTATGTACTTAAAGCAGATGGTTTGGCAGGCGGAAAGGGTGTTATCATCACCAAGGATTTGCAGGAAGCTGAAGAAAGTTTAGAAAAACTGTTAGCAGGTCAGTTTGGAGCGGCCAGTGAAAATGTTTTGATAGAAGAATTTTTGGATGGTATTGAGTTGTCTGTTTTTGTTTTAACGGATGGAGAGGCTTATGTCATCCTACCTGAGGCGAAGGATTATAAAAGAATTGGAGAAGCGGATACAGGTCCAAATACAGGAGGTATGGGGGCCGTATCACCGGTTTCTTTTGCAGATGCCCATTTCATGAAAAAGGTTGAAGATAAAATCATTGTACCAACCATCAAAGGGATTAAATCTGAAGGGTTTGATTACCATGGTTTTGTGTTTTTTGGTTTAATCAAGGTTGGAGAAGAACCCATGGTCATCGAATATAATGTCAGGATGGGTGATCCCGAAACTGAAGTAGTTATGCCAAGAATTAAATCAGATATTGTACCGTTATTGGTGGCAACTGCAAGAGGGGAGCTATCTAATGTTACTGTGACCTTTGAGAAAAATGTAGCCGCTACGGTTGTATTGGTCTCAGCAGGTTATCCAGGGTCCTATGAAAGGGGTGAAAGGATCAAAATAGATTCTATCATGGATGAAAATATCATACCATTTCACGCTGGGACGGTTCAAGACGATCATGGTCTATGCACTCAAGGGGGACGTGTATTTGCTATTACTGGATGGGGAAACCACTTAACGGAAGCCTTAGTGAAGAGTTACAAGGGTGTTGAGTCTATAAATTGGAGGGGTATGAATTATCGAAAAGACATAGGGTTTGATTTAGTCCAGTAAAACAAAATAGAATAAGGTTTATCTTTGATTTAAGAAATAATGTTTAAATAGACTAAATACTGAATAGTCATTTAAAATTTTTTTGAAGGATTTGAAATTAAAAAAATAGATGAGAGTTTTTTGTTTAGGTGTCTTGTTTTTCTTGCTGGGGTGTGATGAGAATCGCATTTTTGAAAAGCATATTAATTTAAAGGGATTTTGGCCTCAAAAATCAGCTCAGTTATTTGAGTTTGATATTATAGATTTGGGAACGCCGTATCAGATCATAGGAATGGTACGAAATAAAAATACCTACGCCTTTAATAATTTGTATATTAAGTATGAGTTATTTCATGAGGACAGTCTTATCAAAACAGATTTGGCTGAGGTTATTTTGTTTGAACCCAAAACAGGGAAACCTTTGGGTACAGGGATGGGGAGTACTTATGATCGTAATTTCAACCTCATCAAATCATATTCTTTTAACACTTCTGGACATTATAAGATGAGGCTGACCCAATTCATGCGAATAGATACGCTTCAGAATATTGATCAAATTGGTTTACGAGTGGCGACTATTATTCAGCCATAATTCGAGAGATAAATTGCTTAATTTTTTCTTGAATATCTGCTGGAGATTTCCAAAACTCACGGCTATGAAATGAGATATTGGGCCAATTCCTCTGGTTCAATAATTGGGTATTGTAAATGAAGAATTCTTTGGACGATTTAGAATTAAAATATCGCTCGTCATCGGTATTAATCATTCCTATGGCATGTTTCTTGTTCTTCAATATTAAATCGGAAAATGGATAATTATGAGTAACTCCGACATCAAGTTTTAACTTATTGATACACATAGCTAATTGATTTTTTAAGTACCAATTTTGGTTAAAAATTAATATTTTTTCCTCAGCAGGGCTCCATTTTTTTGTACTGACATCTAAGGCGAATTTCAGGTAAGATTGAAGTAATTTTGGACCTTTATTTTTAGATTTTGAGGTATTTAACTGATCCGGATGGATACTTGTCACTAAAATTATTTTCTCTTTGGCCCTTGTAATGGCAACGTTCAAACGATTTTCACCTCCTAAGTCATTTAAAGATCCAAATTTCATTTGCAGTAAACCTGTTTGATCGGGAGCATAGGCTACGCTAAATATGATAATATCTCTTTCATCCCCTTGAATATTCTCTATGTTTTTTATGAAAACATCCCGATAAGATATATCACCCATTCGGCTTTCAAGTAGTTCTTGTATGAGTTCTTTTTGTGAGCTGTTGAAGGTAATGATTCCAATATTTTTTTTGGGCTCATTACGTCTCAATTGTGCAGTCATCTCAACCACTTTTTCCGCTTCGATCAAATTTGTATTTTTATCCCAGATACCTTTTACTTGAAGATAGTTGATGGGTGCTTTGCTTGAATTAATGGAAGAAATATCCGGTAACATTTGTAATTTATTATTATAAAAATGAATGTTTGAGAATTCAATTAATTCTAGGTGCCTACTTCTATAATGTCCTTGTAAATAATATTTAGGAAGATATCGTTGAGCTAGATCAAGGAGTGCATCGACTTCCAGGTCAGGATGATCCGTCTCTTTATCGGACCATTTGACCTTATATAAATCCAACGGTTTTAATTGCTTTGAATCACCAGCGATTACAATTTGTTTGGCACGATAAATAGTAGGAATACCTCTTTCAGCAAAACACTGTGAGGCCTCATCAAAAATAACCAAGTCAAAGCATTGTGTCATCGGAAAGATGGCTGAAGCAGATTCTGGAGAAGTCATCCAACAAGGGATTAATTTAAAAACTTCTTCTTGGTATTCAGAAATAATTTTTCGTAAAGGCCAAATCCTTTTCTTCTTTTTTACCTCATGCTTAAGATCTCTATAAGAAACGAGATTCTTTAACCTATTAAATTCCAAATCTTGATAGGTGCGCTCTCTGGATTTCAAGAGAGTCATTTCTTGGCTGAGGTCATTTTTGCTTTCAATTGATGCGGTCAATAATTTCAAATTCTCTTGAAATTTCATCGAGGAGACAGCTCTTAAAATTGGATATTTAGTTTCTATTTTTTCGATCCAAGCGATGGCAAGACTGTTATTGAAACAGGATATCATTTTTTCTAATCCACCTTCAATATCTATTAATTGAAGGGCAATTTCTTGCTGTTTAGGGTTAAAATGGGCAAACGTTGAATGATAGTCTACCAGATTTTCGAATTCACGATCGAGCTCATCTAATATTTCCTTTTTGGTTATGTTTTTAGATAAAAACTCATTGAGCTGCTTAGAAGAAAGGTATTTTTTCCAACCTCTCATTTGTTCAGGAATTTCCGAGAGGAAAGTCACCAATTTTGTGAGCATCAAAACATGTACGTTACGATCATTTTTTTTAAAGTTGATCAAAGTATCCAAGCCTCGAAGTTCGTTATGCTGTAGGTAGGTGTTCAAGGCATTTCGCTGATAGAAAAACCAATTTTGAATGGTAATTTTATCAATTTTATCAGGATAGTTGATGAGCCATTTTTTTTGATTTAATTGAGACAAATTATGCTCATAGTTGAGTCGATTATCAATTTTTTTCAGTAGTTGTTCAAAGTCCATCTTATTATGAGTGAGTCCATTGGCGTTCAATACGCGAGTGATCCATACTTTGTCAGAAGAAAATAACCTCCATTTAATCATTTCTAAAAAGTTATTTCTCGAATCGATCGCACGTTGAAGGGCTTCTTGAAAGCGACCCAAGTCTTCGGATTTTAATGTCATTTCTAGGCCTATGCCCGTAAAGCAGGCGAGGATTTTTTTTTCTATATTTGCTAACCAATCATAATTTTCATCGGGTATTTGATGAAGAATTTTTCTGAAATATTGGTGGGTAGTGGCATGGTCAATATTTGAAATAAATTTTTTCAGAACGGATATTTTATCGAGATAAAAAATCATTGAGTCGTAATCAGGAGCGTTTAAAAAAATAGTTTGACATTTTTCAGTGAAATTGTTAAACGTCAACTGGGCCCCGGTGATGACGTTTTGAATTTTTTTTAAATCTGAAATATTCAAATTCGAAAATGAATTTCCCAAGATCCAAAAATAATTTTGTTGTTTGTATTTAAGGAAATATGTCAGATAGCGCTTAAGTTTATGCTCAAATTGATCTACTTCTGGCCATTTAAAATGGTTTAATGAAGTTTGTATGGGAAGGAATAAATGTTGTGGATTACTGCTTAAATACAGTTCTTTGATCGATTTACCACATTCACGGTCATCGAACAGGGCCATTTTAAACTCATTGAGCTCTTCGGTAATTTGATGGATTTGACGGCTGGCTTGTTGGAAATTTCTCTCTAAAAGAATACTGTCTAATCCGTTGTTTTTGTGTTTATATTCATCTAGACGATTCATTTGGTTTTGTAACTTATAGAAGATGTCTTTGCGGTCACTTTTAAAGTCATGAACGAGTCCGCAAAAATCATGTAGGTCTTTGTTACTCAATCGTTCATAGACCACATCTAGGGCTACTTTTTTTTGACAAACAAGCAAGACATTTTTCCCTCTGGCCACGTAATCGCAGATAAGATTTGAGATCAATTGAGATTTTCCAGATCCTGGTGGTCCCTGGAGGCAAATGGAATTACCTTTTTTGATATGGTTTAGAGCTTCTTCCTGATAGGCATCCAATTCAAAAGGCATAAAGCTGTTTTCTTCTCGTGCCCTATCTGTGATTTTAGCATGGGTTTCATCTTCAGGATTTTCTTTGATTTTCTTATTGAAGAATTCCTCTAAATCATCAATAGTTTGGTTTTCCAATAGGGACTGGTAATCGGGGACTAGAAATGAGCCTGATTGTGGAAAAATACCAATGACTGCCTCTGGATATAGTTGTAGGATGCCTGTTTTTTCAGTCTTTCTTAATATTTCCTTGGTGCTATTTTTGAAATGAGTGAGCTTATTTATATAATTATCACTGTTGAAAATAAGATTAAGATCACTCTCGCGCAAGAACTCATATAATTGGGTTCTGAAATTTTTTGATTCTTTGTCAAAATCATTGAAAGTCAAGTCCAAAAGGTCTTCATCTAAGCTTACTTTATTATAATGCGCATGGGCTAAAAGAAACGTTTTGTTTAGGGTAATGTTGATATTCTTTTTAAGGTTACAGACCCAGACATCCTCTTTGATTTCGAGTGCAATTGGAAAAAAGATTAAAGGACATCTGATGAGGGTATCATCAATAAACTTTCCTTTAATAAAAGGCCACCCTAGATATAAATCTTTGGAGCCACGTTCGTTAAAAATGAAATTTTCAGATTTTACTATCGTGTTGAGTTGTTGAGATATTTTGTTACTGCTGGCATTTCTAGGGTCTAAGGTCGAGCATAAGGGAATATTTTGGTTACCTTGAATAAGACTTTCAATAATATTAAAGCTGGGATCGTTCAATGCAAAATCAAATCGATGTGCATCAACAAAATGATCTGCTCTTAATTTTTGAATGAGTAGTGACCTATTATTGCCAGAAATATTGGTAAGGCGTCTTAAATAAGTCTCTAATATAGGCCGCATTTAGGATTATTCGCTAGTTGTAAGATAAGGTGCAATTTTCTAATAAAGTGAGTCCGAAATAATCTTTATTGAAGTTATTTGTTCTACCGCTTCATAGTTACCGTTTACTTTGCAATAATTTATTATAGATTTGGCAAGATTTCAATTAATTTAGGGATGCTCACTGAGATGAAGAATCGAATCCGTGTTGATATTTAATTTTAAAGTTTGATCACCCTCCAGATAAAAATAGTTTGTAATTTCTTCTTTAGGGATTTTTGGCATATTTTAAACTTCAGTCAATTGTGTAATATCATAGAAACCGCCGAGTGCTTGTAGAAATTTGTAGGAGCGACGCGCCAAAATAGGGCCTACACCTTGAAGTCTTTGTAGTTGAATACTGTCCCTAAATTGAGATCTAGTTTTATGCTTACCGCAGGGGTTCGCTTGCGGAGATCAGAGTTTATTTTTTTTATCACTTTTTTTGAACTTCCTTTCTGAAATTTCAATGTAGGGGAGTAGGGGCTCAATGAGCGAGGTATCTATGCCATATATTTTTTTAAGTCCTCTCCTTTCCTAGAATAACCTCCTTTTTGGCGGTCTTTTCTATTAAATTTGCAATGGCGTTATTGAATCCCATTTTTTTAAAGTCTCTACTGAGATGGAATTGGGATTGAATACAACTAGTTCAAAGTCTTTTATTGAAGATGAAGAATACTTTAATGTATCTGAATTTTTAATTTCTGCTCCCAATTTTTTAAGTCAGTCTGTGTATATAGATTGATATCAGGCGTATTATTTTTGGGCAAAAGACATCTCAAAAAAAAGATAAATAAGATGAGAATGACTTAAAAGATTACTCCATTGGCCTCTGTTCTAGAAAAACCCAGTTGATTAATGATAAATATTCTAATTTTTCTCATCAATAATTTTAAACTTAAAAAGCCTGTTAGGTAAGAATTTTGTCTTTAATGTTCAATATAAAAAACATTGAAGCTATTTTTGTGTTCCAATTATTTCTTTTACATGTACGAGAGTTTAAAAGTTGTTGGTTTGTCCCATGATTCATCGCCCATTGCGATCAGAGAATCAGTGGCTTTTTCTGAAAATGAAAGTAGAAATTTTTTGGATAGAATGCGCGATATCTTGGGTGTCGAGGAAGCTTTGATTCTTTCAACTTGTAATCGTACCGAAATCTACTATACCTCAGATTTGGATTTATCTAATGCCATTTTAAACTTATTAAAAACAGAAAAAGGTGTTGATCATGGGATTGACTCTTATTTCTGGAATAAGGAGAAGTTACCGGCTTTACGACATTTGTTCAGGGTAGCCTTAGGGCTTGAAGCCAAGGTTTTAGGAGATATTCAAATTTCTAATCAAGTAAAAAAGGCTTATCAATATTCTGCAGATCAGCATCTTTCAGGACCATTTTTTCATCGCTTGATGCATACTATTTTCTATGCGAACAAACGAGTAGTACAGGAGACTGTTTTTCGAGATGGGACTGCTTCGGTGTCTTATGCTTGTGTAGGCTTGGTTCAACAATTCATTCAAAATTTTTCAGATCCTAAAATTTTGGTTTTGGGATTAGGAGAAATAGGACGAGACGTTGCGGATAATATCGAGGAAATGAATGCCTCGATTACCTTGTCTAACCGAAATGCTCTGACGACTCAAACATTGGCTAAGCAGTATGGTTATGACGTGCTTCCTTTTGAGAAACTACTTAAAAAAATAGCCAACTTTGATGTGATTATATCATCAGTCCAAGTTCCCAAGCCTATAATTATGAAGGATCACATTCCTGAACAGTTGTTGTCTCAAAAACTATTTGTTGATTTAGCGGTGCCGAGGAGCATGGACTCCAAGCTAGATACCATAGACGGAATTATACTGTATAATGTGGATCAAATAGAAGAACAAACCTCAGGCATTATCGAGCGTAGAAGGACTGCCATAACAGAAGTTGAATTGATCTTGGATGAAACGATTGAGGAATTAAAAAACTGGTCTTTGGAAATGGAGTTATCTCCTACTATTAAAAAACTAAAAAAAGCCTTAGAAGAGATCAGGAAAGAAGAAATTGCGCGATATGTAGGTAAGATAACTGAAGTGGAGCAGGATCTGATCGATAAGGTGACCAAGAGGATTGTTCAAAAAGTAATCAAACTCCCCGTACTTCAATTAAAAGCCGCCTGTAAAAGGGGAGAAGCCGAAACCTTGGTTGAGGTGCTCAATGATCTCTTCAATCTTGAGAAAGATGAATTAACTCCTAAAAAATAGCATTTGATTGTCAGACACGACATTCGTTCGATACCTACTTTTCTTCTTGCATTGCTTTTTTATACTGGATTTGCTCAAGCGCAATATAGCTTATTCAAGAAGGACGCCTATTATGGAATTCAAGATGAAAAGGGAGCCATCGTTGTAGCTCCTGTATATGATCAAATTGGATGGTCAAACGGAAATTTTGAGACGGTGGGTAACTTTGTGGGCTATTTCCATCGTGGAAAATGGGGCCTGTTAAATATTAAGACAAAGAAAATTTCGGAGGCCATCTATTATAAATTGTCGGTGATTGACGGAGGTAATATTCTTGCTTCGATCAAGGGAAATTTAAGTAACCAATTATTTTATGGCGTTATCGATTCGAAAGGGTCTATCAAGATCAGCTGTAATTATTTTTCAATTGAGTCGAAGTCTCTGGGCTATGTAGTCTCAACTTATGACTATGGAACTATAAAAAAGGGATTTTACGATAATGAATTTAACTTAATCTTGCCGCCCAAGTATAAAGAAATTAGGGTTGTTAATGAACAGGTGATAATGGTCCAAAATTTTTTAAATAAATGGTCATTATTTCAAAAAGGTGGAATAGAAACTCCATTCCAAGATTTTGATCAATTTTCAGTTATTACTGAGGGAATCTGCGTGGAAAAAGGAGGTAAATACGGCTTATTAGATTTAGACGGAAGGTTTGTGTTGCTCGAAACAGAATATAAACAGGTAAATGGAGTAAAAGAGGTGGTCAGTTTTCCTTTATGGGAAGCTAGAAATTTTGATTTAAAGCCTATTATAACGGTTAGGGCAGACTCAATTAGATTCGATGCTGGCATCCTTCTGGCTTATTGTAATGGGAGTGAAGAACGGTTAATCAACCCATCTTCAAATAAGGTCATTAGGAGTGACCAAAAGACCAGTTTTAAAACTAAAGGGTTTGTGTTGACTTTTCATAAGTCGAGCTATACTTGGTCAGTTACAGATACAGAAGGAAAACCTTTTATTTTGGGAAAAGATTCAATTCACTACGATGCGCCGTTTTTTTATGCGTTTTTGAAAGGGAAATGGGAGGTTTATAATCAATTTGGTTCCAAGGTTTCAGATAAAGGGTATCAGGATATTTCTGCTCAGTTGTTTTCGATGATTCCAGTTAAAAATAATGAATTTTGGGGCTTTCTAGATTTTAAAGGGGATGAAATTATTTCTTTAAAATATGATTCGATAGGTGCGGGTTATCATCAGAAAATAGCTATTAATTATTTGGGTAAATGGGGCGTGATAGATCTTTTTGAACATTGGATCGCAGCACCAATGTTTGATGAATTATCTATTGCCTCCTATGGTATAATTGCCAGAGATAAAGAAATTACTACGTTTCTTTCCATGGAAGGTGATGCCATCTATCAAATTAAGGGGGATATTTTCGATCGGGGTTCATATTTAGAAATAAGGAATCATTCGGATCAAAGAGGCATCATATCTCTTCAAGGAGAAGTTCTTTTAGATCCATTTTATGATGCTGTAGGCCAAATTGGCGACCTATTTTGGGGTAAAGACAGTCGAGGTACCGTGCTAATAGATGAATTTACAGAGTACCGTGTCATTCCTGAGGATGACATCAGTCTGGTACTCAATGATTGTGCAGGGCTCTATATGATTAAAAAAGATGGAAAATATGGCTTTATTAATGAAAAAGGCAATTTAAGGATAGCAAATCGTTATGATAGTTTACTTTGCTTTTCTGATGCGCGTATTGGCTATAAATTAGGCAACAAATGGGGGTTTATAGATGCTCAGGAGAGATTAGTCATACAACCGATATACGACCAAGTATTTCCTTATGAGAAGGGTGTGGCCATAGTACGTCAAAAGGATAAATATGGTCTAATAGACCCTTCAGGTAAGCTCATTCTTTCTTTAAAATATGTAAGCATTGATCAGTCATGCGGTAACTATTTACTCAAAGACATCAAAGGGGATATAGGGATTGCGAACGCATCTGGAGATATCATGTTGCGGACCGATTATGAGAACATCACTCCTATTGGCGAGGATTTGTTGGTGGTTACTCAGGAGCATAAGGTCGGCTTGATGAATTATGCAGGCTACATGAAATTGGCCTTTAAATATGCATCTATTGAGAAAATGCATCAATATTTAATTATGAGACATTTACCGGACAAACAAGGATGATTTGTCTGGATCCAGATAATATTTTTGTATCATTTCAGATATGTCTTTAGGCCGAATGTTATCTATGGTTTCTAAAGAGGTGATTAAAAAATGATGGGATATGTCATTCACAAAAAGTAGGGTGTAGATAGAGTTAACATCTAAGATGGAATTCATAGAGCTCAAAAACTTACCTCTCATGAAATTTTTGAGCATATCAACTTCTGAAAGAGAAGGATAGTTTTGAGCAAGTTCAGTAATAATTTCGTGAATAGCTTCTAATGAATCTTCGGCATTATCGCTTTTCATTTCTGTTGAAATTGTCCAATAAGAGGCATTGTGAACATGTGTAATGGATGAATAGACCCCATACGTTAATCCTTTTTCTTCTCGTAATTTTTTCATGAGGCGGGACCCGAAAAAACCTCCTAAAAGTTTATTGGCGACCATTAATTTATGGATATCTTGATCCCCTCTATGGATGGTTTGGGCACCCACCCTAAGCGAGGCTTGCACACTATCTGAGCGTTCGATCGTTTGGTGACCATGATTGGGGCGGATCTCGAAATTAGGCATTTGTTCGCCACCTTTATTTATGTTACCTAAAAGTAGGGCCGTTTTTTCGATAATCTTTTCATCAATGCTACCGCAAAGTACCACCTTAGGATTATTTTGGAATTGAAACTGAAAAAAATCTGTGATTTCAAGCAGAGATCTCTGTTTGATCTCTATCTCTTTTATAGAACGACCATAGGGGTGGGTCGCACCAAACAGTAATTCATGAAAGTATGAAGTAGCGAAATAGGTGTTTTTCGCAAGTTGCATCTTTATTTGTTCCGCTTTTAAATTCTTAATGACCTCGAACTCGTGGACAGGGAAACTGGGTGTAAAAAGTATTTCTTGTAGTAAAGAGAGACTTGAGTGAATATGCTTTTGAGTAGCGAAAAGACGAATACTGGTGCCATCAACTGCGGTTTGTATTTCTATGTGAGCTCCCATATGTTCAAAAGCCAACGCTATTTCTTCTCCATTTTTGGTGGAGTTCCCCTCAAGCAGCATTTTACCTGTTAAAAAAGCAACACCTGGATTCTTTTCAAACCAACTACCACTTTGGAAAATAATTTCTATTGAGCAGATGGGATATTGTTTGTCTGGAATGACAAGACCCTCAATGTGGCCATTCAATATGATTTTACGGTAGGTCCTAAAATTAAAATTCTTTACAGGAAAAGATGCGGGTGCAATAGTCCGATCTATCATGAAGAGGTGTCGAGGGTTTCTTTTTTGTTGAAGTTAAATAAGAAAGACAACCTGAGGGTATCTCCTAATGGATTGTTTTGTTCTTGAGGAATGAGATAAGATAAGTCGAGACCAAAGGTCGAATACCGTACCCCAAAGCCTACGGTAAAATATTTTCTAGCCCCTTTATTTTCATGTTCATAAAAATAACCTACCCGAGCGGCTACCATTTCTCCATACCAATATTCAGTACCTACAGAAAAAGTAAGTTCTTGCATTTCCTCAATAAATCCATTGGGGGCATCATTAAAAGAGCCAAATGTGCCACTGATGAACGGACGGTTGGGCTCTTTACCTGAAGCAATGATAGGGTTACCATTGTCTAGTACCAAATCTCCATTGGTATCCCGTTCATAAATAGGAGGAGTAGGTACCAATAATTTATTAATATCGAAGATAAAGGTAAAAGAATTATACTGATCTAAATTCATTTTTAGTGCCGTCCCGATCCTGAGGTTGGCTGGGATAAAATCTTCAAATTCTTCACTGGTGTAACTGATTTTTTGACCTAAATTAGAAATGTGAGCACCCAAAGAAAAATCACTATCTAAACCACTTATGACCATTGGTTTAACATAATAAAAGCCTAAGTCAAAGGCAAGACTTTTGCCCGAATTTGCACTGGGAGCCCCTGTGCTGTTTCCTAATAAGTTGGACCAAATATACCTAATACTCAGTCCCCCACTCAGGTTCTCCGTTAATTTCCTGGAGTAAGTGGCATCAAAGGATAATTCACGTGGGTTTTCAATTCCAATGGGTAATCCAGTGACATCGGTGAGTTGAATCTCCCCCAAATCAAAATACCTCATACTGATGCCAAATGCTTGAATTTGATCAATTCTTTTGTAGTAAGTGATATAATTGAGAGACATATCGTCTACGATATTGCCTAACCAAGGTGAGTAGGAAAAAGAGAAACCGGAGCTAAAATCAATAAAAGCAAGTTTCGCATTGTTCCAATGAATACTCTGGGCATCAGGACTCGTAGCTACACCGGCATCACCTAAAGCAGATCCTCTACTGTCTGGAGCAAAGCTGACAAATGGAACAGCAACTGAAATGGGATTGTCTCCTTCTTGTCCAGTAACACGTACTTGTCCTTTGGCAAAAATAGGCAGCCAAATAATGGGAATAAATAGTAAAAAGACTTTGATGGTTTGCATTTTATAAGGTAAAGTTAGTTCAATTATTTATTAGTAAGC
>CAJXAT010000045.1 GCA_913050055.1 uncultured Flammeovirgaceae bacterium
TATTTCCTCAATTTAGACAATATGTTTGGCATTACATCAGCGCGGAACTTTCATTCTTTGAGATTCTCAAAAAATTGTTGATATTATGTAATTGTAATGTGGATAAAGTACTTGATATCTTTATATGCTGTTAATAGATATGTTGATAATTTCTTTTAAAAAAATTCAATTAAATTGTATTAATGTTTTTGAACAATTTTAGTTCCACTAACTTTAGCAAGTTAAATAAGTAAACTCATGGAAGCCAAAACAGTTAAAAATTCTCAAACTACCATTACTGAATTAATGATCCCCTCTTATGCAAATTTTGGTGGAAAAATACATGGGGGTATCTTATTATCCATAATGGATAAGACGGCCTATGCATGCGCAAGTAAGCATGCGGGTAATTATTGTGTGACGGTATCGATTGAAAATGTTGAGTTTCTTCAACCTGTTGAAGTAGGAGATTTGGTTTCGTTTTATGCTTCGGTCAATTATGTAGGTAAATCATCTTTGGTTGTGGGCATGAAGGTAGTAGCTGAAAACGTTAAGATGGGCACAGCCAGACATACCAATTCATCTTATTTTACGATGGTGGCCAAAGGCGATGATAATAAGACTGAAATGGTACCTGAATTGGTATTGGAAGAGGAGATAGAGGTTCGGAGGTTTCTTGAGGCTTTAAAACGCAAGGAGTTTAGTGCTGCATTCAGAGATAGAATGCAAGATGTGAAATCGGCTTTTTCAAGAAGAGATATGGATCTTTTGAGTGAGGAACGTTGTGTGGTAGGCTTTATTTAAGATTTGTGTAAGTGGCCCCATTTGTTAACACCTAACCATTGAAATCGAATTAAATATATTTTAGATCAAATAAGATTTATTTAACACTTTAAGTCAATTGGGCTTCTATTTTTTCGCTCAATACCGACTTGGGGACTGCTCCCACTTGTTTGTCGACAATTTCTCCACCTTTGAATACAAGTAGGGTAGGTATTGATCGGATACCAAATTTGGCAGAAACTTCAGGGTTGGTGTCAACATCTACTTTCCCAATGATGGCTTTACCGTCAAATTCATTAGCTAACTCTTCAACCAAGGGTCCAATCATTTTACATGGGCCACACCATTCTGCCCAAAAATCAACCAATACAGGTTTTTCTGAGTTGATGATCTCCTCAAAATTACTATCTGTTATTTCTACTGGCTTTGACATAAGATTTTTCTTTAACCTATTGTTTATTAAAATTTTTTTGAAGCTGTAAACTTAAACAATTTGTTACCTCAATTAATAATATGAGTACTACTTTAACATAAATTTTTTTAGTTTAGCAGTACTTTATAGTGAAGGTCATCCATTGATTCTATTTTTTTTATAAGTGCATAGTTCGGATCAATGGTTACGCTTCGACTGAGCATTTCTACATTGATCATGCGGTCTTCATATCGGTTATAAATATTTAATTTGATCATACAATTCCCAGGGAACTCCTCGCCCAATTTTTGTAGTTCATCAATGAGATCATCATTAATAGCTTGAAGGTTTACTTGAATTTCGAGTCCCTTGATGGCCTTTTCTTTAATGTCTCCTAAGTATTCCATATTGGAGATTTTAAATTCTAGTTCTTCACTTTTCCATCTGTTTTGAACAGATCCACTTAGGGATAAAAACCAGCCCACTTCTAAGAAACTCTTAAACTTTAAATAGGTATCTGAAAATAGGAAAAAGGTATGACTGTCACTATAATCTTCAAAGGTAAATTGACCAAATGGGCTACCTTTTTTAGTCATTCTATGTTGCACTTGACTAATAATTCCCCCTATTTTGAATATACGGCCTTTGACTAATGAGAGATCTTTTAGGTCACTGATTTTTCCTTTAGTAAGGAAACGCATTTCAAATTTGTACTGGTCTAAAGGGTGTCCAGAGATGTAAAGGCCGACTAAATCTTTTTCAATATTTAGTTTTTCTATCTCTCCATACGGAGCCACTTCACCTACTTTTGGTTTTGATAGTCCCTTATTTTCCCGACCTCCAAACAATGATCCTTGTGCACTTAAAGCTTCCTGCTGAACTTTATTTGCATAGGAAATGGCTCTTTCTATCAATGAGCTCCCTTCCATATCAGGCTCCACATATTGCCTTCGGTGATAGGCGGGGAAGCAATCAAAACTACCAGCTTTTGCCAAGGCTTCAAATGATTTTTTGTTCACTGCCCGAAAATTCACCCTGACTGCGAAATCAAAGAGATCCTTGAAGGGTTCATCTTTTCGTTCAGCCACAATAGCTTGGACTGCCGCTTCACCAGTACCTTTAATGGCTCCGAGGCCAAATCTAATTTCACCAGCTGAATTCACTGTGAAATGCTGATCAGATTCATTGACATCAGGACCTAAAACTACGATATTTTGATTTCGGCATTCTTCCATGAAAAAAGTGACCTTATCAGTATTGTTTTGATTATGAGTCAACACGGCCGCCATATATTCAGCGGGATAATTGGCCTTAAGATACCCAGTTTGATAGGCTACCACAGAGTAGCAGGTACTATGAGATTTATTGAAAGCATAGGCAGCAAAAGCTTCCCAATCCTTCCATATTTTTTCGAGACTGGTCTGATCATAACCCTTCAATTTGGCTTGATTTATGAATTTTGGTTTGAGTTCTTCAAGTAGCTTGAATATTTTCTTGCCCATGGCTTTCCTCAAAACATCTGCTTCTCCTTTACTAAAGCCAGCTATTTTTTGAGAGAGTAACATGACTTGCTCTTGGTAAACAGTGATGCCATAGGTCTCTGCCAGATATTCTTCCATATCCGGTAAATCATAATGAATTTTTTCTGTACCATGCTTACGACTGATGAAGTTGGGGATGTATTCCATCGGCCCGGGGCGATAGAGCGCATTCATAGCAATTAGATCTTCAAATTTATCAGGTCTTAGGGCTTGAAGATGTTTTTGCATACCAGGAGACTCGAACTGAAAGGTTCCGTTGGTTGCTCCTTTCTGATATAATTCATAGGTAGCTTTATCATCTAAAGGGATGAGATCAATGTCAATTTGAATACCATTCCTTTTGTCTATGTTTTCAACCGCTGTTTTAATGATAGAAAGCGTCCTTAATCCCAGAAAGTCTATTTTCAGCATACCTGCTGATTCTACGACACTATTATCGAATTGGGTGATGAGCAATTCAGAATCTTTTGCCCGAGCCATGGGCACATAATTGGACATGTCTTCAGGCGTGATGATCACCCCACATGCATGAATCCCTGTATTCCTCAGGGATCCCTCTAAAATTAAGGCTTGATTTAATACCTGAGAGGGTAAATCACTCCCCTTCTGCATAGAATTGAGGCTAGGAACCTCTTTCAATGCTTGTATAAAATTAGTTCCGGGTCTTTCGGGAATCAACTTGGCAATTTTGTCCGTTTCTGATAGGGGTAACTCCATAACACGACCAGCATCTCTTATGGCAGATTTAGGCGCCATTGTGCCGTAAGTAATGATTTGGGCTACTTGATTGAATCCATATTTATTGACAACGTAATTGATTACTTTTTCTCTACCTTCATTGTCAAAATCAATATCAATATCGGGAAGTGAGACCCGATCAGGATTTAAAAAACGTTCGAAAAGTAAATTATAAGTAATCGGATCTACATTCGTAATGCCAATACAATAAGCGACGACACTACCTGCGGCAGAACCTCGTCCAGGTCCGACAGCGACACCCATTTCACGCGCTTTTGAGGTTAAATCTTGGACGATTAAAAAATAACCAGGATAGCCCGTATTTTGTATGGTTTCTAATTCAAAATCAATGCGCTCTTTTAATGTTTGGTCGATCTGATCATATCTTTTTTCCGCACCTTTGTAAGTGAGGTCTCTTAAATAGGCATTTTCTCCACGCTTTCCACCGTCTGATTGATCTTGTTGGTTTAAAAAAGATTCAGGAATATCAAAGTCGGGTAATAGCACCTCGCGCTCCAACTCAAAATGTTCTATTTTGGAAACCAGCGCACTAATATTTTCTATGGCCTCAGGAAGATCATCAAATAAGACTTTCATCTCTTCTTGACTCTTAAAAAAATATTGATCGTTGACCATTCCATATCTAAATCCACGTCCTTTACCTATGGGTGTACTTTGTTTTTCATTTTCTTTAATGCAGATCAGCACATCATGGGCCTTTGCATCTTCTTGATTCAAATAGAACAATTCATTCGCAGCGATGGTTTTAATATCATAGGATGAAGAAAATCGATTTAATATTTGATTCAGATGGTCTTCTTCAGGAATACCGTGCCGGTTCAATTCGAGATAAAAGTCATCACCAAAAGCATCCTTCCACCATTTTAGGGCTTCTTCTCCCTGAGTCTCACCCACATTAAGAACTAAACTTGGAATCTCCCCTCTCAAACCACCACTTAGCGCGATTAATCCTTCGCTATATTCAATAATTAGGTCTTTATCTATTCGGGGATAAAGGCCATAATTACCTTCGATATAGGCAAGTGAGCTGAGCTTGACTAAATTTTGATAACCCTTTTTATTTTTGGCTAAGAGGACTTGTTGAAACCTTTTGTCAGGACTGTCTTGGGTGAATTTTGTCTTTTTTCGTTCTTCGGCTACATAAAACTCACATCCTATAATAGGTTTTATACCGTACTTTTTGGCCAAGCGAACAAACTTAAAAGCGCCAAATAAGTTGCTTAAATCAGTAATCGCAACTGCACTCATCTTGAGAGCAGTTGCTTTTTCAAAGATCCCATCGAGTTCGGGAGTTGCTTGAAGTACGGAGAATTGAGAATGGAGGTGAAGGTGCGTGAATTCACCTTTACTTAGCGCTTGCGTATCTCGGGTTTTAATAACGATTTCTTTTTCCTCAATGACGGAGAAATTTGCTTTTTCGAGTTCTGGAGCCTGATATTTTATATCCTCTTTTGGGATGGGTTCAAACGGTTCAAGGATTTCCCTGCGGAGACATTCAAAAAAAGATTTCGCAGTAGCGTCTACATCGTAGGCGGCATCATGTGCATCTCCAAAAGATGTCCCAAAAAGTTTCTCATAAAGTTCAATTAATTTAGGTGCTTTTAATCTACCTCCGATCCCTCCTCTTAGTTGCATGAACTCTTTGGTTTGAAAACAGGTGTCTATGCTCGGAAAATCGGCAAGAAAATTTTGGGAATTACATCGAAAAAACTCAGCACCCACAATTTTATTGTCAAAG
Organism: uncultured Flammeovirgaceae bacterium; assembly: GCA_913050055.1. GTDB lineage: Bacteria > Bacteroidota > Bacteroidia > Cytophagales > Cyclobacteriaceae > UBA4465. The sequence goes on from CAJXAT010000045.1 coordinate 5,213, forward strand.
TCAATATTGTGACCGACAAGGACTTGTATGTTTTTGAGCTCTCCGGCAAACAAATCAAGTACCGATTTGAGTGAATCTCCTTCAAGAAGAGCTCTTTCAGTACTTATACCATGAATTTTTTGTGCATTGAAGGGAATGGTGTAGCCCTCTGGTTTGATGATTTTATTTCCGTGAGACTTTAAGTTACCAGAAGCATCATGCACTTGCCATGCAATTTGAACTAATCTAGGCCAGTTATCAACTTCTTCTATAGGCGCATTCCTACGCAGAGGAAGTCCGGTAGTTTCAGTATCAAAGATTAAATACATGATTGGTTTTTAAAGTATAAAGTCGCGGCTGTCTACCATAAAAAATTATTATTTAGTACTCTTTGAAATAGAGTCATTAAGTTGTCTGTTTTGATAGTTAAATTGATAATTTTATCTTAATTATTGACGGTTCCTAATTATTCTGAGAGTGTCACGGTTCGTGTTACTTCGTTGAAAGGGCCTTCGATCAGTACGCCATCAGCATCGATCAGCTCAAGCTTTATTGTGAGTATCCCGGGCGTTAATCCTTGGATATAGTAAGGCACCCATTCATCGATCATAAAGACTTCATCATTTATAGTGGCACGGACCTTATTCCCGTTTGGGCCAAGGGTAACATTGATGAGAAAAAAGTCAAGTAGAATGTTATTGATATCACTTCCTTTGTAAGTCCCTTTGGGACGGCTATAAAACATATGAAGCCCTTTTTCATCAAATTTATAAGGAAATGCTTTTGAACTTTCAGCATCAAAAGTGGTAATAATGAAGGAATTTTCATTTTTGACACTTTCATGGTAGGAGCGCGAGAGAAAAGCGAGGGCCACATATTGACCTTTTGGTAAGTTTTTTTGCGCCATTGGATCATAATGGGCTGAATACGGTTCATTATCTAGAATAAGGTGAATGTGCTGTCCATTTGCCGAATTTGCAATACCCCGTTCATTCGCATCTGAGGTGATCACACCTAGCTCGTAATTTTTTACATCAAAATTAAAATTGATCAAATAACTCGTATCTGTTGCGGTAAAGTTTATATCTGATAAGTTCAATTCCGAATCCAGATAAGCTGGAGAAGAGGGTGCTTTGACCAATTGTATCTGGGGCTTTGATACTATTTTTTCAGTCTTTTCAGACTCTTTTTTTGGTTTACAAAGGGTGATAGAGAAGATGATAAGAGTACAAATTAATATGTTTTTCATGAAGAATTTTGGTTTGAGGTATCTTAATAATTTTAAGTAACCAAAAATACATAATTTCGGGGGTAATTGAAAAGCCTTTTTGATTCTTGTGTAGGACTAAATAGAATAGTTAAAATGAAAGATAATCGTAATTGATTCATAAATAATTTTCACCGCGAATATCCTTTTTTAAACCAAATTTCATTTTATATAAATCAGTTTTTGCTCACTTATTTTGAGGTGTAAATTTATATTTAGAGTGTATTTAAAAATCGCATCACATCTATATCATCTGCATAGTCTGAAATTTCAGGGACTTGGGTTTGTCCAAAAGGAATGAAATTCTTTGACGGCTGACTCGATACTGTACATTGAATTTTTTCCTGATTTTGAGTGAGATATTGATCAACTTCAGTTAGATTTTGATATTGTTGGTAGTATAACACAGAAATCGGTGAGGTGAGGGCTTCTGATTCAGTGAGCAGCAAAAAACCTGCATCCAAATGAGTGACCCCATTGACTAGATAAATGGATTTATTATATTCATAATTATTATGGTATTTAAAGTTGTCAGCAACTTTTTTAAAAGGTGCCCATAGATCTAAAAGATTTAAAAAATGATAATCTTGAGGAATCCATATTTTGGAGACATTTCGGCAACCTAACCCAAAATAAGTAAAGACGTCTTTGCCTAGTTTCATGAGTTCACTATCTGTTTCTTTACCATTTAGAATAGCTACAGAGGTGCGGTTTTTTCTGATAATATGTGGGTATTTTCCGAAATAATAATCAAAATACCTGGCGGTGTTGTTGCTACCCGTTGCAATCACTGCATCCATAACTTTGAGCTGCTCACAAACATCAATCTGGTCAATGAAGGCAGGTTCAATTTCACAGAGTTTAAGGATGATCCATTGCATCAAAAATAAATCTTGACTGCTCAATTTTATCGCTGCTTTATGACCCGACAAGAGTACGCATATCAAGTCATGAAAACCCACCAAAGGTATGTTTCCAGCCATAATCAAACCAATGATTTTTTGTTTTGGTGGCTTAAGGTCATAACCATTCAGCCAAGTTTTCATTTTGACGGGATCAGTTAAATGAATAAGTCCCGATAGGGCTTGTTCAACATTGGATGTATCAAACCAACGATTGTTATTTGCGGCTTGCGTTATAATTTCAGCCCGTTCGAAGGCCGATAGTTCAATTAGAACTTGATTTAATTTGATAAAAGCATTAAGGCGTTCTTCCAATTTCATAGATCCATGGTATTTTCATGACAAAGGTAAGAATTGAAGAGTTGATCAGACCTAATTATTTTTGTAACTAATCTTATTTTATTACAAAAATGGGTTTTCAATAAAGATTTTAAATAACAGCGGATCTCCGGTGATAAGTTTTTTGGTCCCATCATTTTATGATTGGGAGACTTTATTAAATTATTTTTTGAATATCTTTAGATAAATTAATTTACCTTAAGCTAAGACGGGATCAAAAAGCAGCCTATGAAATTGTTCAAATATCTAATAGTCTCTTTGTTTCTTATCCATCAGTTCGATACCTAAGGATCACCATTAATGGCCGTAACGCCTTCAGGGCGGGATCTAACCATGGAATGGCTTCAATGGGAAGGTAATCTTGAGAAGGCAAAAATTGTATTAATTTCTGGAGACGAAGAATACAGATTTGAAGAGACCTTGGCTCAACTGGCCAAAATTTTAAATGTCAATCATGGATTTAATTGTACGGTTTTATTTGACCAAAATCCCAATTTTCAGGCATTATAAATCCGAATTATCAAAATAATATCCCATGTTTAGTGGCATTGGCCGACGCAGATTTAATGATTATTCTTACACGTTTTAGAGCCTTGCCTGATGTACAAATGCACTCACTATATAGATGATTATTTAAAAAGATGAAAGCCTGTTTTAAGCATGCGCACGGCGACCCATGCTTTTAAATTTGATACCGGTCCTATCAAGAGTAGTTATGCGCACAATGGTAATTGTTATAAAGAGAATAATGTTCAGCATGGAGGCTTTGGAAATTGATTTTAGGTGAAAAATGGATGGCTCACCATGGTGCTAATGGTCAGCAAAGTACCCTGGGTATCGTTCCGAAGATATCTCGGGATCATCCTGTTTTTAAGAGTATAATGCCGGGTTTGATTTTTTTGGTGGGGGCAACCGATGTTTATGTTATTAGATTGCCGATGGTTAACGATGCAGTTCCGTTATTACTTAGACAAGTTACTGAGCGAAATGGCCCCTATGATAAGTTAGATCGATTTTTTGGAATGAGGCCTAGCGATAACAAACTAGGGGCCATTATGAAAAGAAAAAATGAGCGAGGTGATACCGTATCCATTGATCCCAATTCACCGATGATGCCTGTAGCATGGATCAAAAACTATCAAATCCCCATGGGTAAAGAGGGAAGGGTCTTTGATACAACGATGGGGCCTAAACAGATTTGGTTGCTGAGGGTACGGGAAGAATATTAGTTAATGCAGCTTACTGGTGTTTGGGCCTGAAGTTTCCAGAAAAATCTAAGGTTGATTTGATAGGTAATTACCAACCTTCTCAATATGGATTTTTTGATGATGTGTGCTAGAAGGATCGTGCTTTAAAAATTTCAGAACTTTATAAGCTGAGGATTGACGGGCTACGCTGCCGCTCAGCTCTAATTTGATTACGATTATTAAAAACACTTTCTAGATCGCAAATATTTTTTATTCTGTTGAAACAACTTCCCTAATAACTTTGTTATTAATTTTGTATAATATTAAAATATTTATATAAGATGGCAATTATAATAACCGATGAATGTATCAATTGTGGCGCTTGTGAACCAGAGTGTCCCAATACGGCGATTTATGAAGGGGGTGAGCAATGGAAATGGTCCGACGGCACAGGATTAAAGGAAGTTGAGTTAGAGGGAGGCATTACATTAGACGCGCAGACCGATCAGGAGCCCGTATCTGAAGAGTTTTATTATATTGTTCCAGGTAAGTGTACCGAATGTACAGGATTTCATGAAGAACCACAATGTGCGGCGGTATGTCCCGTTGATTGCTGTGTCGACGATCCTGATTATGTTGAGGCGAAAGATGAATTGATGACAAAAAAGGAATGGTTGCATCTTGATTAAATTCTTAAGGCTGAGACTAGCTCATTTTTCTTCTTTTAACAAGATAGGCCCCTAATATTTTATCAAAAGGTTCTTTTGTATCTACCTCGACAAAGTCGATTTTAAGTTGACCACACATTTCTTGAATATCATGATAAAATTTTTCAGTTTTTATTTGGTATTGCTCTTTGAGTAGGGAAGGAGTGATTTTTATTTTTCGTCCATTTTCTGAATCTATGAAAAGATAGGGCCGATCTTCGAAATTAAAGGCTTTCTCCGTATTTTGATCCGAGACATGAAAAATTAAAACTTCATGATTTTTATGTTTAAGATGTTGAAGAGACTCATAAAGATCGGTAGATGATGAGGAGTTTTGAAACATATCTGTAAAAAGGATCACTAATGAGCGGCGACCCATTTTGTCAGCAACTGCATGAATACTTTCAGCGATTTGAGAGGAGGACGATTGGGTGCTTTCTGTCTCCATCCAATGATTCAATTGTAGGAGCAATTGATGGAGATGTGATTTACTAGATTTCTGTGCAGTCGTTAATTTTACGCCGTCTGAGAAGCCTATTAAGCCTACGGCATCTCGTTGAGAAATCATTAAGTGAGAAAGGGCCGCAGCACAATAGATACTAAACCTTATTTTATCATATTTTGGTTTAGGGTAGTACATGCTTTGAGAAATATCTATTAAGATCGTGCACCGAAGGTTGGTTTCTTCTTCATATTGCTTAACGAAAAGTTGATCCGTTTTGGCAAAGACTTTCCAATCTATGTTTTTTGTACTTTCACCAAAATTATAATGCTTGTGTTCGGCAAATTCAACAGAAAAGCCATGATAAGGGGATCGGTGTAATCCTGTGATGAATCCTTCAACCAATTCTTTGGCAAGCAACTCTAAATTGTCAAATTTTTTAATCGATGATAAATCTAAACCCACAGCAATATTTTTTTTACTAAAATATTAATTTAGGGGCTATATTAAGTCAGTTCGAGTAATACTGCATTAAATTTGTATAAAATGTTCAATTTTTTGCATAAACTTGCTAATAAACTTGAAAAGAAATCCAAAATAGTATGGCCGTGGATGATAACAATGATAATAGGAGGGAAGAAATATATTCAGAGAAAGTGCAGGCTGGAAAAAGAACTTACTTTTTTGATGTCAAAGCAACAAGATCTAATGATTATTATCTTACCATAACGGAGAGTAAACGCCGATTTAAGGATGACGAATTTGTCTATGAAAAGCATAAGCTATTTTTATATAAAGAGGATTTCCATAAGTTCGTAAATGCGCTCAAAAGTACGGTTGATCACATCAAAGAAGAGTTGATGCCTGAAGTTGATTTTGATGAAATAGAGCGGGAAGACGAAAACCGTCAGGAGCGTCAATAATACTTTCAGTAAATGATATTTTTTATTTAGGTACGAGATGAGTACACCTGAGAGCTCAATGATCAGTGGATGCTCCCTGATGCGTTGAAATAAGGCACGCTGAATTAAAAAATCTTAATAAATATTTAGTTTCAAAACCAAGGATAAAAAATGGGATTACAATGTGGAATCGTAGGATTGCCTAATGTGGGTAAGTCTACTTTGTTTAATGCCTTATCCAATGCGAAAGCTGAGGCGGCTAATTTCCCTTTTTGCACTATAGAGCCCAATTTAGGGGTAATCACAGTCCCTGATGAAAGATTAAAAATTCTGAATGAGCTGGTTCATCCTGAGAAAGTGATCCCAACGGCCATGGAATTTGTGGACATTGCAGGACTTGTCAAAGGGGCAAGTAAAGGAGAGGGATTAGGTAATCAATTTTTGGCTAATATACGTGAGGTAGATGCCATCATTCATGTGGTGCGTTGCTTTGACAATGACAACATTATACATGTAGAAGGAGTGGTCAATCCCATTTCGGATAAAGAGGTTATCGATACAGAGCTACAACTAAAGGATTTAGATTCCGTCGAGAAAAGATGTGCCAGAGTCGAAAAATTGGCTAAGTCAGGAGATCAAATGGCTCTTAAGGAATACGACATTTTGAATACATTCAAAATCCATTTGCAATCGGGACAAAATGTGAGATCACTGGTGAGAGATGATGAGGCCATGACCTTCATAAATTCCCTTAATTTGCTTACCGATAAGCCTGTGATTTATGTCGCTAATGTAGAAGAGGAGCATGTGATCCATGGTAATGATTGGAGCAAGCAATTGGTAGAATTTGTAGACAACGAAAATGCTGAGGTGATATTGGTTTGTGCTTCCCTCGAGGCGCAAATAGCTGAATTTGAAGAAGAAGAGGATAAAAATTTATTTCTTGAAGAATATGGGTTAACTGAATCTGGATTGAATCGACTAATTAAAACCTCTTATCGTATTTTAAGACTCATCACTTATTTTACAGCGGGTGTTCAAGAGGTACGCGCTTGGACGATTCAAGAGGGCTGGAAAGCCCCTCAAGCGGCAGGGGTCATACATACCGATTTTGAAAAGGGTTTTATCAAAGCCGAGGTGATTAAATTGACGGATTACGAACGTTATCAAACCGAACAAGGATGCAAGGAGGCTGGAAAGTTGGCCATTGAGGGAAAAGAATATATTGTGAAGGATGGTGATATCATGCACTTTCGATTCAATGTATAGGTTAGGAGGTAATTCCAGATCACAACATTTAATGATCCAAGCAAGTGATTATTTTAATTTAAAGCTTTTTATAGCCTACGAGTCTGTCATTAAGAGATCCCGGAGCTCGGTAATAGACGAGTATTTCATACTTATTACGATGTTCGTAATGACTGCCATCTATCCAATAAAAAGGGTACTGTTCGCTTGATACATAATAGTTATAATTATAAAATCCTTGCTTTACTCGAATACTACCCGTGTAAGCCTGCATATTTTCATCATAGATCATCTTATTTTGTAAGTTCAACTGCCAATTATTAAAACCTCCATGAATGAAAATATCGCCATTAATTTGGTTTATATTCATTCTAAAATGCACCCAAACATATTCTGAATTGAAATTTCGGGCATTGGGATCCAAAGTTTGGGTGTAGTAGGCACCGTTTAAATCTGTATTTAATGTTTGACTAAAGGCCGAACCTTTTTTTGGTGATTCGGGTTTTAAGATTAAATCAATACCCCGGCTGGTGGGTTGAAGCGCCATTACATTTTGACCCCGATAGCTTATAGATCGGGCATCAAAAAACCTAAAAGTATTTAAGCCTGGAAAGAGCATCTCATCATTGAGGTAGTTGAAAATTAATGTTTTTTCATTGGGGATTAGTTGTGTAGGGAGCAAAGGCATGAGTGCATGCTTCCAATCTCTGTTTTGAATTAAAACCACTTTAAAATCATCTTGTGAATTTGAGATTTCAAGAGTACCATAGTTGATTTTTAAGTTTATTTTTTGATGCGTTTGGCTATTTTTAGGTTGTTTAGAAGTGGAAATATTTGCGTCTATATAGGTTAAATTTTCATAAACGATAAACTTTCTTGTAAATAACGGAATAGCTGATTTATCATCTTTATAAATACAGATGATATAATTGCCAGATATTTTTAATTTAGGAATAACCGTTTTGTAGGTCACATATGCTGAAAAATTACTCTGAGAAAATTCATAATCAGCAATCGTAAATTCATTGTACTTGCTTAGAAATTCCAAATCATTCAATTTTGAAGGAATCCAGTTCCAATCACAATGAAAAATCTTCATTTTGAGGTATTGGTAATCTGGATTGAGGAGGTCAAAAATTAGCTCATAGGATTGTCCTTGAGCGAGGGGTACTGCATTTAATTGAGCTGTATTCAAGGCCTCAAGGGGGGCAATGCTTATAGTGCCTACTTGGCTGGTATATTCTTTATCTGTATATTGTACTTCAAATGCTTCCAAACTCGAAGATGAGCTTACGAATGTGCATCTTGATTGAACAAAAAATATTAGTAGAAAGCAAAAGCTGAGTCTTTTCATGAGATTTTTTTATCAACAAGTTTACAACGAATTTTTAATTAAAGTTGTCGTTAATATAACAGGATGTTTAATTCCGATAAATTTTTAATAAAAGGCTGTAAGAAAAGTAAACCAAAGGCTCAAGAAGCGCTTTATGCCAAATATTCGAAAGCGATGTACGCGGTTGCATTACGTTATGTAAAGGGAATTCAAGAGGCCGAAGACATTCTACAAGAGTCTTTCATTAAAGTTTTTGAAAATATAGAAAGATTTAGAGGAGATTCCTCCTTACCCTATTGGATCAAGCGGATTGTGGTAAATACGGCTTTAAATCATCAGAGGAGTAAGTTGTTTTTATATCCAATGGTAGACATAGTTAATTTAAACAACCTAGTAGTAAATGAAGATGTCTTCTCCGAATTTAGTCACCAAGAATTAATTGAGATGATTATGTCGCTGCCCGATGGATGCCGAATAATATTTAATATGTACGCCATAGAGGGGTACAAACATCATGAGATTGCAGCGAAGTTAGAAATCAGTGAAGGAACATCAAAATCTCAATACTCGAGGGCCAAGAAGCTATTGATCACAATGTTGGAGTCAAAAGGTCATGCCAAATATGGATAGCCACAGTAGGGATCGAGAACCATTTGCGAACCACTGGCGAAAAGCCGTGGAAGAGGCGGAAATAGCTCCTTCTGATAGGGTGTGGAGCTTGATCACTAAAAGCTTGGATGTATTGAAATACAGACATCGAGCTCAAATCTACGGTTTGGTGGCAGCTATTTCTGTTTTAATAACGATCAGTGTTTCCATTCAATCACAATGGTTAGGTACTGACCCTTACTCAGGAAATTTTTATTTGAGCCAAAATAGAGTCCAAAATTCATTAAACGATACTTCATTGCTAATAGGACCTCGAAAAGCTTCAGATAGGCTATATTTTTTAGATTTAAAAGAAGTACATTCAAATTCAGAGTATCCCAAACTGGTGAAAAAGAGTTCTTCACTGGCAATGAATAAGAAAATATTAAGACTTGATAAGAAAGAATATCAGATATTGGATAAGAATTCGGTTGACAAAAAAACCATAACTCCCATTCTTGCTTCTTATCCTCTGCTTTTTTTCACGGAAAATTCAATAACAGGAAAGGACCATTTATGGGCGGGAATTAATTTTGGTGGATCTTCATTTAATCCCAATTATGAAATCATCAATGCAGGAGATATGCTTTTGGCGGGAGGGTTAAACCAAGGATTTTTGATAGATCAAGAGGGTACGGTTACCTCATTGAATGAAAATATGTTGGTGGGAATTAATAGGAAAATAGAAGTCAATCTAGGTATGACTATCAAAGATCGGTTTGTTCTTGAGGGAGGTCTTCAATATGTCCAAACGGAATTAGTTCAACAGTCTAATTTTATGGTTGAAACTATTTCTTATCCCGCATCAAGGCCTACTCAGAATCCTACCGTAATTGTAGAAAATAAGAATAAGGGAGTTCAAAAGACGCAAGAAATAACATACAAAAATACAGAGATGGAATTGGAAAACAGGATAGATTTTGCCTCTGTGCCTTTGCGGGCAGGTTTTATATTTTTAGATCAACGCTTGTCACTCCGTGTGAACGCTGGTTTGGTGACCAATTTTTACCTCGGAAACATTCATCGATCCTTGGATGATCCAACACCCCTAGCTGAATTTACAACCAGTGATAATTCTTTATATAGAAATATCTCGTTTTCAGGACAGACAGGGGTGAGTTTAGGTTACCGACTTCTTCAGAATATCGATGTTACTTTTGAGCCTAACTATACACAATCATTCCAATCTATCACCAGAAGTTATATGGGTTTTTCATCCGTTCCTAATGGCTTTGGGCTAATGGCGGGCGTGAGATACAACTTCAATTAATACTCTCAAAAACTTGTTTTTTTTAGGATGTCATCTTTTTATTTTAGATTTAAATTTATACTTGCATTTTTAAAAGGGAAAGATGTCAAAAATTATTATCATAGGTGCAGGTGGGGTTGGACGAGTAGTCACTCATAAATGTGCACAATTAAGCACTATTTTTACGGAAATCGTATTGGCCAGTAGGACGTTGAAAAAATGTGATGATATTGCGACAAGTGTAAGGGATAAATACAAAGAGGTTAAAATTTCAACGACTCAAGTGGATGCGGATGAAGAGGACCAACTCATTCATTTATTTGAGGCGAATCGCCCTTTTTTGGTGATCAACGTAGCCTTGCCCTATCAGGATTTGACCATCATGGAGGCATGTCTCAAGACAGGTGTACATTATCTGGATACAGCTAATTATGAGCCTTTAGAGGAAGCTAAATATGGATATAGCTGGCAGTGGGCTTATCAGGAAAGGTTTAAAAAGGCAGGGCTTATGGCTGTTTTAGGATGTGGTTTCGATCCGGGTGTGACCAATATTTTCACCGCTCATGCTGCTAAACATCATTTTGACGAGTTACACTACTTAGATATTGTAGATTGTAATGGGGGAGATCATGGCAAAGCTTTTGCAACCAATTTTAATCCTGAAATTAATATCAGAGAAGTCACGCAAAAGGGTAAGTTTTACGAGGAAGGTAGCTGGAAAGAAACTGCGCCTCATGAAATAAGTCGCATGATCAATTATCCAAATATTGGGCCTAGAAAATCATATTTAATCAATCATGAAGAACTAGAATCTTTAGTTAAAAATTTTCCTACACTTAGCAGAGCTAGATTCTGGATGACTTTTGGTGACGAATACCTCACACATTTAAGAGTTATACAGAATATTGGTATGGCTGGAATCAACCCCATAGACTTTCAAGGCAATCAAATCATTCCTTTGCAATTTTTAAAAGCGGTATTACCTGATCCAGACTCCCTAGCAGAAAACTATGAGGGAGAAACTTCTATTGGCTGTCGCATAAGTGGTCTGAAAAATGGAGGTCATCAAACGTACTATATTTACAATAATTGTGATCATAGGGCTGCATATTTGGAGACAGGCGCTCAGGGCGTCTCTTACACGACAGGGGTCCCAGCCGCATTGGGTGCCAAGATGATGATTACTGGTAATTGGAAGGGAGCTGGCGTATTTAATGTCGAAGCCTTTGATCCTGATCTTTTTTTGGAAGATTTGGGCAAAAATGGGCTCATTTGGCATGAGATTAAAGAAGCATATCTTGAGATGGATTAATTTATGCAACCAAACTTGAATACCGTTTCGGAATTTTATCGTGGTTATGTCGAATGTACCAATCAAACGCCTCTGATGGAACAGTTCAACCAATCAATCCATCAATTATCGTTCATTATGGATGGTTTAAATGGGGAAAAGGCTGATTATCGCTATCTAGAGTCAAAGTGGTCATTAAAAGAAATGTTCCAGCATATCATAGATGCCGAACGTATTTTTTCATATCGCGGCCTGTGCATCTCCAGAGGAGAAAGACAAAAACTTCCGAGTATGGATCAAGATGAATACGTGATGCGGAGTGATGCTTCCTCAAGGGAGCTTAAATCATTAAAAAGAGAATTTCTTTCGCTACTAGAAAGCACTATTTTAATGTTTTCTTCTTTTTCAGAGGAGCAATGGCGATCGAAAGGGTGGGTAGGGCCGTTTGAATTTACAGTAAGTATGTTAGGCTATATAATTGTTGATCATCTAAATCATCATGTCAATATCATTGAGTCAAGATATATTTAAGGCCATTCCTTCACCTTGTTTTGTTTTGGAAGAAGAGAAGTTAAGGCGTAATTTGGAACGACTAGATTCAGTTCAGAAAAACGTCCAAATTAGTATTATTTTGGCTTTGAAAGGCTTTGCTATGTGGTCAAGTTTCCCATTAGTAAAATCATTTTTAAAGAGTGCTGCTGCCAGCTCTATGAATGAAGCCAAATTATGTGTTGAGAAATTCAACGCATTGGCCCATACTTATGCTGTTGGGTATAGGGATGATGAGTTTGATGAATTGATGAAGCTTTCCTCACATCTTACTTTTAATTCTCTCAATCAATTTTATAAATTTCAGGATCGAGTGCCATCACGTATTTCTATGGGATTAAGGGTAAATCCAGAATGGTCAGATGTTGTTGCGGATTTATATAATCCGGCGCATGCGCATTCGAGATTAGGATTGATAAGTTCAAGTCTTCCAGAGACCCTTCCCTCAAACATAGAAGGCCTACATTTTCATGTACTTTGTGAGTCATCCGCTACCGCTTTAGCTCAGGTATTAGAGAATTTTGAAAAGAAATTTAAAAAATATCTTCCAAATATTAAATGGCTCAATATGGGAGGCGGACACTTAATCACCAAAGATGGTTATGATGTTGAACTACTGGTGAATACCTTAAAGTACTTCAAAAAGAAATATCAAGTCGAAATTATTCTCGAACCCGGTGGGGCGATCGCTTGGCAGACAGGATTTTTAAAGACAACAATTATTGATATTGTGGAAAACCAAGGCAGTTCAACGGCCATCATGGATGCTTCATTCACCTGTCATATGCCAGACTGCTTGGAAATGCCTTATCGGCCTGAAATTATGGAAGGATCTCATCATGCTGAAAAATATCCATTTCGCTACAATATAGGAGGCGTCAGTTGTTTAGCCGGAGATTTTTTAGCTGATTACAGTTTTTCCAAACCTTTAAAAATTGGAAACACCCTAACGTTTCAGGATATGATGCATTATACCATGGTGAAAACAACCATGTTTAATGGCATTGATCATCCCTCTATTGGAGTCATTGGAGCAGACGATAGATTTGAGCTTTTAAAGACTTTTACCTATCAAGATTATCGAGATAAGCTATCCTGAAGGGTCAAGACACCCATCATGAAAAGATTGTAGTCTTTACAACTTAAATAACCATCTCCTTCGGAGTAAGGGCAGGTTTGATAATGAATGTCAAAGATTCCTTGCTTAAAAATAACTCCTGCGCCTTTACATACAGGACAAATCATCTTGCTTAGACCACCACAATCATATTTTGAGGCGATAAGGGGATTGCTTTGATCTTGTTTTAGGGATCGTTGAAGTTCCATATACTTATCTTCAGAAAATTGTAGATATTGAATGGCTTCTTGATAATATTTACCTTTAGTCCCCTTTAATTGTAGGTATTTATTGAGCCAATTAACGCTTTGTTTATAATAGGCGAGATGAAAACTATTTCTTCCAAAAAAATAGGCTAGATCCGTTGGGATAACTTCCATATTTTCAAGTACGAACAAAAATTCTGTTTGCGCAACTTGGTAGTCGCCAGCAATCATGAGCTGTTGTCCCAAATCCATTCTACGATAATATTCACTTTCTGAAGGAATCTGCATATTTGAACAGAAGAGAGAAGACCATAAAAAAGGACTTATTAAAAATTTCATGAAGCTAAAATAAAGTAAATATGGCTAACGGATGATGAAATATAAATTCTTAAAAATAATACTTTTTTTCAAAAAGAAGTATTTGAAATAATCAGCTATAGATTTGCGTTACATAAAAAATATTTTTTTTTAATGGCAAAAGCATTCTGTTTTATTTTATTGATGATATCTGCTCTGAGTTCGATCCTTGCGCAAAACTCTCGTGATATAGATAATTTAGCCGAGACTTCATCCCAAAATAAAAATAGCGTCAAGGTTTTTAAATCTGGAAAAAATAGTTTTTTAAAAACTCAAAAAGAAAGTAAAGAGGCGCATGAAGACCGCATGAAGCAGGTAGAGAAAGATAAAAAAAAGATTATTAGAATATTGAAAAAACCACAATATTCAGATAAGAGCTATTTTGGTCATAAAAGACCTCCTAAAAAAAGACCTTTATC
>CAJXAT010000046.1 GCA_913050055.1 uncultured Flammeovirgaceae bacterium
CTCAAAATCTTTGTCTTTTAAAAAATAAAATAACTCCGAAGTGGTATTTCTTCCCTTGGTTGTTTTAACAAAGCCTTTCTTTCCTTTTATGCCATAATAAACCTTAGGATTTGGCTTTTTTTTCTTTTTGGTCTCAAGGGTAAGATCAGGATCTTTCTCTGCTTTGAGATCTTTGAGCGCGATGGTCAAAGGTGTTTCATAAGCCACTTTAAACAGGTCAAAGATGGCAGTTTCTTGACCCATTAAAGGTAGTAAGGTGATTACAAAAAAGCTATAAAGCAAGGTTTTCATGTTGTATTAACACAAACAAGTCAAAAAATTGTAATATGTCGCTGGAAGCTATAAAAAAAAGTAGACATTGGTCGATTGCTTTATGTTTGACTTTTTATTAATAGGGCATGACCTAGCCATACCCTTTAATAAGCATCTTAAAGCGCGACGAGATTAACGCTTCGCTTGATGAAGTCTGTCAGTGCTTTGCCGGTCAGCATGCCTTGCGAAAGGAGCGCCAGGTCATAAGCTTGTTTGGCCAAATCAATCTTCTTGTCCTCTTTTTTGGCGGCAATAATTTTTTGGACAATACTGTGATTGGCATTCACTGCGATGGCTAGATTCACGGGCAAATCACCAAACATCATCGGACCACCGCCACCGGCCGCTTGCATATCTTTCATTCTTCGCATAAACTCAGGAAGGGTAATAGTAACCGGTAAATCATCCGTAGCCATGGTTTCTACGGTGACGCTATTATTTTTATCATCGATGGCTTTTTCAAAGATTTCCTTTATGGCTGTTTCTTCTTTTTCGCTGAGTACAGACGTTTTAGCCTCTCCTTTATCGATGAGTTTATCCACGACATCGGCATCAACTCGCTTGAAGGTAACTTCGAATTTTTGCTCACAATGATTGATGAAATGACTGTCGAGCGCCTCATTTAAAATCAAGACGTCATAACCTCTTTTTTGTGCAGCATCTATGTAACTGTGTTGTTGATCCTCATTTGAGGCATACAAAACTACTTTTTGTTTGTCCTTATTGACTTGATTAGCATCGATGAAAGTTTTATATTCCTCAAAAGTGAAAAGTTTGGAAGCCGTATTTTTTAAGAGCACAAAGTCTTTCGCTTTATCGTGGAACTTTTCCTCTGAAATCATGCCGTATTTTACGAAAATACCAATGTCATTCCATTTAGCCTCATAACTAGTTCGGTCCTCTTTGAACAGTTCGTTGAGTTTATCCGCTACTTTTTTGGTGATATAACCGTTGATTTTTTTAACATTACTATCTGCTTGTAGGTAACTTCTGGAAACATTTAAAGGAATATCTGGAGAATCGATAACACCGTGCAGCAACTGAAGAAATTCAGGAACTACGTTTTTAACTTCATCGGTGATGAATACTTGTCTCGAAAATAATTGAATTTTATTACGTTGAATCTCAAAATCTTTTTTGAGTTTAGGGAAGTACAAAATGCCTGTTAGATTGAAGGGATAGTCCACGTTCAAGTGAATCCAAAATAATGGATCTTCGCTCATAGGATACAACTCTTTATAAAATTTTAGGTAGTCCTCATCTTTGAGTTCATTCGGGCTTTTGGTCCAAATGGGTTCTGAGTCGTTGATGATGTTGTCTTTCTTGACCGACTTATATTTAGGTTTATCATCTTTGTCTTTACCATCTGGAACGCTCTCTTCTTTAGTGCCAAATTTGATGGGGATGGGTAAAAATTTACCGTATTTATTCAGAACTCCTTGTATTCTTGCATCTTCTAAGAATTCTTCGGAATCCTCAGCAATGTGAAGTGTGACCACCGTGCCTCGTGTTTTTTTCTTTGAGGATTTGATTTCAAATTCCGTTTCACCATCACAAATCCATTTGGCAGGAACAGAACCTTCCTTGAAGGAAAGGGTTTCTATTTCTACCTGTTTTGAGACCATGAAAGCAGAATAAAACCCCAATCCAAAATGACCTATAATTTGTTGATCCTCACCTTTATCCTTATATTTTTCAACAAATTCTGTAGCTCCTGAAAAAGCAATTTGATTGATATACTTTTTAATCTCCTCAGCAGTCATACCGATCCCATTGTCCTTAATGGAGATGGTTTTTTTCTTTTTATTTACCTCCACCTCAACTCTGAGCTTGCCGACTTCTTCTTTGTACTCACCTAGAGCGGCTAATCGTTTAATTTTTTGAGAGGCATCGACGGCATTTGAAACCAGCTCTCTTAAGAAAATTTCATGATCTGAGTATAAGAACTTCTTGATGATGGGGAAGATGTTCTCTGTGTGTATTGAAATATTACCTTTTTCTTGCATGTTCGTCAACTAAATGGGTTCTAATTTTTTAAAAAATAATATCAAATACTATTCCATTTATGCAGATGGCAATTTAATGTGCCAACTTGGCAGTATTTGTGTCAGTAAAGTCAGTGGGTCAGTTTAAACCTTATCGAATACGGTTCATACTTTTGACCAATTTTTCATCTTTTCGGATAAATCGATTGGCAGCAAAATTACAAAAGAGGGCAGCCAAAGGGAGGTAAAAACCGAAGAGATAATTTCCTTGCTGGGTAGGCTCAAGAAGCGTTTCTGCCTTGAAAACAAAGTACATCAATGTCCCGAGGGTTATCCCTATTATTAAACTGTTCAATGCCCCCAATTGGATTTGGCGTAAACGGGTTTTGTATTGAAAAATAGAGTAAATAGAGAGGGCTGCAGATAGGCTACCCAATAAGGCAATATAAAATGTGTTTTTTAAGATATTGTGGGTAGATCCGGTAATAGGGTCAGGGACTTCATAGGTTAAATGAAAAGCATCGAGGGTAGCTACTTCTGAGGTTTCAATACTTGCTTTTTGCCATAGAGGGAAAAACAGCATGAGTCCCATGGCTATGACAGCCATTGCAAGGAAAATAGATTGAACGCGTTGAATCATATCACTATTATTTTAGGCAAAAGAATACATCCGATTGTACAAAGACAAATAGATTAGCTTTATTTTGCGGAATGCGCTTTTTTCTAGAGATTAGCTATGATGGGTCAAAGTACCATGGTTGGCAATATCAGCCCAATGCCATTTCGATTCAAGAAACCATTGAAAAAGCCCTAGGTGATTTGTTGGGAGTAAAAACTCCCATAGTGGGGAGTGGCCGTACCGATGCAGGTGTTCATGCCTCTTGTCAAATAGCACATTTCGATGCTGAAAATATTGATAATGAACGACTTAAGTTTAAACTAAATTCTTACTTGCCCCGAGAAATATCAATTCGTAAGATTCATTCAGTTACCCAAGAGGCCCATGCTAGGTTTGATGCGCTATCTAGGAGCTATGCCTATCACATGCATCTCAATAAAAACCCTTTTAAAGAAGGGACTTCTCATTATTTGCATGCGCCTGTAGCCTTAAGTAGCATTGCAGCGGCTTGTGCCGTTCTTGTAAATTGGACGGATTTTGAAGCGATGAGTAAGGTAAATACGGACGTTAACCATTTTAATTGCCATATACTCAAAGCAGAGTGGAGGGAAGTTGAGGAGGGCTATGTATTTTTGGTTCAGTCCAATCGTTTTTTAAGGGGGATGGTGCGAGCTTTGGTGGGGACCTTGCTCGAGGTGGGCACTAAAAAAATAACGATTGATAAGTTTATTGAGATTTTAGCTGCAAAGAAAAGGGCTCATGCAGGAGTCTCCGTTCCTGCTGCAGGTCTATTTTTATCAAAAGTTGAATATCCAAAAGATATTTATTTAAATTGAGATACGTGAATCAAGAGCCCATTCAAGCAAAAAAAATAGTAGATTCAAAAGTTCTTAAAAAGCTTTTCGCCTTTGCAAAACCTTATATATATCAGTTTTGGATACTGGTCTTTTTGACCATTTCTTTGGCTGCCGTTGTACCTTTGAGACCTTATATTATTAGAGTCATTATTGACAATCAAATTGCCTTAGGAGATAATGAGGGTTTAGTTTATATGATAGTATTGCTTTTGGGGTTATTGTTGCTTCAATCGATAGTCCAATACTTACATACTTTTCTTTCAGGTTTCTTAGGGCAATTTGTGATTAAGGATATTCGAATTAAACTGTTCAGACATGTTCAGTCACTGAGGTTGAAGTTTTTTGATCAAACCCCCATAGGTAGATTGGTAACACGAAATGTTTCAGATATTGAGACCCTTGCGGAAGTATTTAGTCAAGGGGTAGCCGCCATCATTGGAGATTTATTACAGCTTCTGGTCATCTTTGGTTTTATGCTTTACATTGATTGGGAATTGGCTTTAATCAGTCTTTCGACATTGCCTGTTTTAATTTTAGCTACGTATATATTTAAAGAGCGGGTCAAAGTTTCATTCAATACTGTACGCACTGCAGTGAGCAATCTCAATACTTTCGTACAGGAGCATATTACGGGGATGAACATTGTGCAAATATTCAACAGTGAGTCAACAGAGCTTAAAAAGTTTAAAGAAATAAATAAAGAACATCGTACGGCCAACATTAAATCAGTGATGTATTATTCGATTTATTTCCCTGTCGCAGAGATCGTTCAAGCTTCGGGTATTGGATTGGTGGTTTGGTTTGGTGCAGGAGGCGTAATTCAAGAACGGATTGAGGTGGGCGTTTTGATAGCCTTTATCATGTACATTCAAATGTTTTTTAGGCCGATCAGAATGATAGCGGATCGATTCAATACCTTACAAATGGGGATTGTTTGTGCGACACGAATAATGGATTTGCTAGACAATAAAGAAACGACATCCAATACAGGCGTTTTAGCATCAGAGGCACTCAAGGGGACGGTGAAATTTGAGCAGGTTTGGTTCGCCTACAATGAAGAGGACTGGGTCCTTAAAAACATTTCATTTGAGGTGAAATCTGGTAAAACTTTAGCTTTAGTGGGCGCCACTGGGGCTGGGAAAAGCTCCATTGTAAATTTACTCAACAGATTTTACGAGATTAATAAAGGCCATATTTACATAGACGGTCAGGAAATCAAGAACTATGAGCTTTCATTTTTACGAAAAAATATTGCGGTGGTTTTGCAAGATGTATTTTTATTGTCAGATTCTATTTTTAATAACATTACCCTCCAGAATCCAAAGATCTCCCGTGAGCAAGTGTATCAAGCTGCTGATTTGGTAGGTGCTAGTACTTTTATTGAGCGGTTACCTGGGGGTTATGATTATGATGTAATGGAACGCGGAGCTACTTTGTCTATGGGTCAGAGGCAGTTGATTTCTTTTGTGAGAGCTTTGGTATATGATCCTAAAATCATCATTTTAGATGAAGCGACCTCTTCGGTTGATTCAGATACAGAATTTTTAATTCAAGGGGCCATAAGTAAGTTAATGAAGGGTAGAACTGCCATTGTTGTGGCTCACAGGTTGTCTACTATCCAAAATGCAGACAACATTATGGTGCTAGATAGAGGAGAGATTAAAGAGCAAGGAACCCATGATGACCTATTAAATAGGGAAGGCTATTATGCCAATCTGCATGAGATGCAATTTAAAGAGGTGATCCTGTGAAGTGGACCTCAAAAAATACCTATGCGTTCATCATCTTTTTTTCAATACTGATCATGACCTTTTGCGTTCATTACGTTTATACTTTTTTGGGTGGATACCAGGAGGTTGTAATTTATCATTTAGGAGCGGACCACCGTTTGGTAGTAGGGCGATTTTTTTCAGGACGCCAGACCTCAAAGACCATTGAGGAATATTACACAGAAAGCCGTGCGATGGTTTTGGACAGTACCTTGAAGGGGACGTTGACCATAGTCGATTTTGAAGATCCTAAATTGAAAGAGGGTGAAGTGAGTCTTTTTATAGGGGTTATTCTGACAGAAGAAAGTGTAAAGGTGCCTATGCATTATGAACTCAGAGAATTTGACTGCCATCAAAAGTTGGTCGCTTTTTTAAGTATGCATCCCATGGTAATGCCTAATGCGACAGAGGTAGAACTAAAATTAGAACAAAAAGCAGATAGTCTAAATATTGAATTAAGCAATTTTATCTTTGAAATGCATTATCCGGATAATTCGAAGATTATCGAAGCGTGGTCAAAAAATTAGGTTGAATTTTCTTTATCCTGAGCCAATTGCTGGTCATAGATGCATTTGTAGGTTCCCTTTTTTACCAATAGATCCTCATGGGAACCTTGTTCAATAATGGAACCATCGAGGAGTACAATGATCTTACTGGCCAACTTTGCCGAGGATACCCGATGAGAAATAATTAATGAAGTACGTCCTTTCATGATTTTTGCCATCGCTTCAAGAATTGTATTTTCGGTCTTAGTATCCACTGCGGATAGGGCATCATCTAAAATGAGTATTTTGGGTTCTCTTGCTACCGCACGAGCAATAGATACACGCTGTTTTTGGCCTCCTGATAAGGTGATGCCTCTTTCTCCCACTCGTGTATCAAATCCGTTAGGTAAATCAGCAATGTTATTGAGTAAATCTGCGTCCTTAGCCGCTTGAAAGATTTTTTCTTCATTCATGTCCGGATTACCAAAAGCGATGTTATTCCGAATACTATCTGAAAATAAAAACACGTCTTGTGGGACAAAGCCAATTTGTGATCTTAGGCAAGAAAGATTGTATTTCTGAATGGATTGTCCATCTATTTTTAAGGACCCAGAAGAAATATCATACATTCGACAAATTAAGTTGGCGAGGGTGCTTTTTCCAGCGCCCGTATTGCCGATGATGGCTACAGATTCTCCATGATTGACCTTGAACGAAATATTTTTCAACGCATGAATACCTGAATCGGGATAAATAAAATCCACCTTTTCAAATTCAATAGTTCCTGCTAAATTTTTTTCAAAATTTTCAGTAGAAATTATATCCGTCTTTGTTTCGAGAAATTCATTAATTCTCTTTTGAGAAGCTGCCGCTTGTTGGATGATACTGGTAATCCAACCCAATGCGGCGACGGGCCAGGTTAATAAGTTCACATAAATAATAAACTCAGCAATCACGCCGGTACTGATACTTCCATTAAAAACCTCAACGCCTCCAATGTAAATAGTGAGAATAACACTCAGTCCAATAAGAGACATGATAAGGGGAAAGAAAACCGCTTGAACAAAAGCGAGTTTTAAGGATTTATTTTTATAGTCTGTACTTTCTTTTTCAAATTGAAGGTTGATATCTTCCTCTCGATCGAAAGCTTTTATGACTCGAATGCCAGAAAAGGCTTCTTGAACGAACGTTGATAAATTAGATAAACTTTCTTGAATTTTTTCTGAACGCTTATGAATGATGTTATTGACCAGATAAATACTGAGAGAGAGTATAGGAAGTGGAAGTAAAGAATAAATAGTCAGTTTAAAATTAATAGAAAACATAAAAGGGATGACCATTAGGAACAAGGTGAGTAAGGTAATCCCATACATTATGGCAGGTCCGAAATACATGCGAACTTTACTGACATCTTCGGATATTCGGTTCATTAAATCCCCCGTATTGTTTTTTCTGTAAAAACTTAAGGGTAAACTTTGATAATGCTCAAAAATTTCATTTTTTAAATCATATTCAATGATTCGAGACATCACGATAATAGTTTGCCTCATGAAAAACATAAAAATACCCCTCAAAAGCGCTGAGATCAATATTAATACACCTAAGATCCAAATAGATTTTGCAAATAATGCATAAGTATTGGTTTGAAGATTAAAACCATCAAAGAGTTTAAAAAGCTCATAATTACCTTTCAATAGGTCAAATGAATACCTTACCAAAACTGCAGGTATGATGGAAAAATAATTGGCGATGATGATAAATAGCGAACCCAATATAAGGTGATACTTATATTTAAATAGGTATTTATTTAAATAGGCTAAATCATTCACAGGCTATAAAAGGATTGAAATTCTGAGTGATAATTTAATATAAACAAGGTATTTTTGACTTTTTATTTATTGTTCTGACTTAAAACGATAGTAAAGTTAGATTAGATTTTCTTTTAAAAATGGGAAAAGATTCCATTCAGCTGAAAAGTCAAACAATTTTAGATAAAATGTGGGACATGTCACATGAACAACTCATTTTTTGCAGTGATCATGTGCTTGGATTGAAAGCAATTATTTCTATTCACAACACGGTGCTTGGCCCTGCCATGGGAGGGACACGTATGTGGAATTATACTTCAGAGGAAGCTGCCATACAAGATGCTTTAAGGTTGTCCAGAGGGATGACTTTTAAAAATTCGATTGCCGGATTAAATATTGGGGGTGGTAAAGCAGTAATCATCGGAGATGCTAAAAAAATTAAAAGCGAAAAACTTATGCGTCGATTTGGGAAGTTTGTCAATGGTTTGGGGGGGCAATATTGGACGGCTGAAGATGTCAATATGACCACACAGGATATGCAATACATCCGAATGGAGACGCCTTATGTAGCAGGTCTTCCAGAAAAAAGGGGTGGATCTGGAGACCCTAGTCCCGTAACGGCATATGGCGTTTTTTATGGGATGAAGGCTTGTGCTAAAGTAGTTTATGGGACAGATACCTTGGCAGGCAAAAAAATATTGGTCCAAGGTTTGGGAAATGTAGGTTCCTATTTAATTGAACTTCTGGTAAAGGAACGAGCAATTATTCTGGTGTCAGACATTTTTGAAGACAAGATCAAAAGGATAACAGAACGTTTTAAGGTTACTGTGGTGGCGGCGGATGAAGTGTATCGTGCAGACGTAGATATTTATGCACCCTGTGCTTTGGGGGCTACGATTAACAGTCAGACCATACCTAAGATGAAGTGTAAAATCATTGCAGGAGGCGCTAACAATCAATTGGAGGATGAAGCTTTACATGCAAAAATGCTTCAGGATCAAGGCATACTTTATGGTCCAGATTTCCTTATCAACTCAGGCGGTATCATTAATGTTTATTTTGAACAGCAAGGGAATTACCATCGGTCTAAAGTTTTAGAAAAGACGGAAGATATCTATAAAATGACCACTGATGTGATTAATTTTGCTTCAGTAAATAATATTACGACGCATCAAGCCGCTTTGAATATAGCAACGAAGCGTATCGAAGATTTTAGTAGGCTCAAATCACCTACTTTTTAAATAGATTAAAGTTCTTTAAAATGTTAAACAGGAGGGTTTTAAGAGTGAAGGCCATGCAGTCTTTGTATAGCTATTTCTTAATGAAAGCATCTGTATGCGATCTGATTGAACAAGAGTTGGTTGCAAAATACGCTTTAGACCCTGTGCTGCATGATTTTTCGGATCGTGAGTTATTTGAGGGCAAACAAAATTTAATCAAGACTTGTTTTAGAAATAGGTTTGTAGATGAATCGTCGCAGACGATGGCAGCACTGGATGAGGAAGATCTTCAAGAAGTTGAAAATAGCTATCTAAAATATGAAAACCTGATCACGGCAGAGGTAAAAAGCATTAGAAAGAACATGATGGCCGATCGTGCTCGACTCAAAAAGTTTTATCTAAAAATACTTTTGCTACCTGTTTCATTTGCCTTTGTGGACAAGCAAGACCAGGATAAAATAAAAAGCAGTCCTGCTAAGTCAGCCCCGAGTGGAAATTTATCTAGCAACGTGTTGATTGCGAAGATCAAAGAGGATCCTAACTTGTACGCAGCGGCGAAAAAAGCAGAAGTTGAATGGGAAGTGGAAAGTGATGTTGTAGTGCAGTGGTACAAAGATGTTTTGAGAGTAGATGCATTCATGACACGCTTTCAGGAACTTAAAGAGCCTACCCAAGAACAGCAACTAGAATGTGTACAATACCTCTATAAAAAAGTCATTTTTAAAAGTGAGATCATCGGGGCCTATTTTGATCAAAATGACTTGAGATGGAATGAAAATAAACCCATCATTAGGAGTATGGTTCTCAAAACATTGAAGCATTTTGATTTTGAAAACCTACTGGAATTACAACCATTGAGTCACAACGAAGATGAAGATTTTGAGTATTTTGAAACTTTATTTTCCGAAACTATGAGGCGCGAACATGAGTTGGAAATGATCATTTCTAAAAGAGCGAAAAATTGGGATGCCTCTCGAATGGCCATGACTGACTTGGTAATTTTGAAAATGGCTTTAGCAGAAATGATGACCTTTCCGAGCATTCCGATCAAGGTGACCATCAATGAATATATTGAGATTTCCAAAAATTATAGTACGCCAAGAAGTAAACAATTTGTGAATGGAATTTTGGATGTTTTGGCAAACGAGTTATCTTCGGAGGGGATTATTAAAAAAAGCGGCAGAGGTTTAATAGATAATAAATAAAAAAATCATGAGTAAAAATTCAGGAAATTCATTTTTTGCCTTTCTATTCGGCATTTTTGCGGGAGGCATTTTGGGGCTTTTGTTTGCTCCTGAGAAAGGAACACAGACACGCGATCGGCTATCATTCTTGCTAGATAAGTATAAAAAAAGAGTAGAGGAGTTGATGGAAGAGCTGGTAGAGGGCAAAGATTTAAAAGACAATAAGGCCAAGTCAGAAGGAGAAAAAATCATCGATGACACCAAACAAAAGGCCGAAGAGCTGCTTGACGATGTGAATGGTTTAATTAATCAGATAAAAAAATAAGATTGATTAAATAACAAAAGGGCTATTTTAAGCCACTATATTTATAAATTTGAATAAAATTTGAATACAAAATGAAACAGATAACTAAAATTACATGGATATTGAGCCTAGCAGTGATAGGTTTCAGTTGTTCGAACAAAGAATTGGAATCACGCCTAGCTAAATTAGAAGGTAAGATGGCCCAATTAGAGACTAAAAATGGAGTAAGAACTACTCCAGCAGCGGCACCGACTTCAGCTAAAGTGCCGGATGTAAAGCCAGATGGCCCACTTCCGACGTTCAAATTTTCAGAAGAAAGTTTTGACTTTGGTACGATTACAGAAGGAGACGTAGTAGATCACGTTTTTTCATTCGTCAATGAGGGCGACGCTCCTTTAATCATTAGCAGTGCCACTGCTTCTTGCGGATGTACCGTACCTGTATGGCCTAAAGCACCTATTGCTCCTGGAGAACAAGCAGAGATTAAGGTGCAGTTTAACAGTCGAAGTAAGCCAGGTATTCAGAACAAGACGGTAACCGTTACTGCCAATACTTATCCTAAGGTCACCCGCTTGAAAATTAAAGCAAATGTGAACAAGGCAAATCCATCATAAGTCGTTATGTTGGAAATTATATTTTTACAGGCATCAGGAAATAACTATTCTCAATTCATCATGCTGGGAGGCATGGTCGCTATATTTTACTTCTTTTTCATTCGTCCACAGCAAAAAAAGCAAAAGGACACCAAAAAATTTATTGAAGCGGTGAAAAAAGGAGATATGGTAGTGACGTTGGGAGGGATACATGGGAAAGTATTTTCGGTTGATGAGGCTACGATTACCCTTGATGTAGATCGTGGGAATAAGTTGGTGGTTGAGAAATCATCTCTCTCATTAGATACCAGTGCTCAATACGTATCCAAGAAATAGCTTAGGTATGATTTGATGATCAACTTCAATAAGTTCACAAATAACAACTGGAAGGTAGTATTGATCTCCATTATTGGGGCTGCTACCTTTTGGCTTTTTAGGGCACTGAATAAGTCACATAGTGCGCTGATCAGTTATCCGATTGAATTCGTTTTTAATTTAGACAGCACTGTAGTCATGAATCCGCTGCCAACTACGATTAAAATAGATGTAAGTAGTGGCGGCTGGAATTTATTCAGAAGGACATTGATATTTAGTATTGATCCTATCCAGGTAGAACTAGATAACCCTTCCGAAGTCAATTTTCTGACCCAATCATTCATGAGCCCAATTGTTGAAGATCAGTTAAAAGGGTTTAATATAAACTATATTGTTACAGATACTTTATTCCTTAGCATTGAACGAAAGATAGCGAAGTGGATGACATTAAAGGTAGATAGCTTGAGCTTGCCCCTTGAAGAAGATTATCAGCTTATGTCTAATATAACCATTCAACCTGATCATGTTATGTTGATCGGACCTAAATCTATTATTAACTCTTTTGAATCAGATTTCTACATTACCCTAGACGAGAATAATATTGATGAGGATTTTAATGGTTGGGTAGAAGTTCCCATAGTATTTGAAGACCTCATTCAATCTGATCCTAGTGAGGTCAATGTGAGTTTTAAGGTGGATAAGTTTAAAAATGTTAAGATAGGGGTTCCAATTATCTTGCAGAATTTTCCTTCCAATCGAGTGACTACGCTGCTAGATTCTATAGTG
Organism: uncultured Flammeovirgaceae bacterium; assembly: GCA_913050055.1. Lineage (GTDB taxonomy): Bacteria > Bacteroidota > Bacteroidia > Cytophagales > Cyclobacteriaceae > UBA4465. The sequence goes on from CAJXAT010000046.1 coordinate 12,238, forward strand.
AATGTGACCTATAGGGTCGAGGAGTCTTTTAAAGAGGATTTTTTGGTAGAGGATTTTTATGTAGTTTTAGATTATGATTTTTTGAAAACAGATTCTTTGGGTGTACCTGTACTGATTAAGTATCCTGATACCTTGCGAACTGTGAGTATCGACTCCCAAAAAGTGAGATTTCGGTATGAAAATGAAGAATAGTCCGTTATTGATAGGTATTACTGGGGGAATCGGGAGTGGTAAGAGCCTGATAAGCAGTATTTTTAATAAACTGGGGCTGCCAGTGTATGATGCAGATAGGCGAGCCAAATGGCTGATGGCTCATGACCCAAATGTTAAGTCTCAACTGATTGAATTATTGGGCTCAGAAAGTTATAATGAGCAAGGATTGAATAGGTCCTTCATTGCACGTAAATCTTTTAATAACGAAAAGATTTTGACTCGATTAAATACGATGGTTCATCCAGAAGTAGGCGCCGACTTTACCAGATGGGTTGCATTGCATGATTCTAGTCCAGTTTTGTTAAAAGAATCAGCCTTAATTTTTGAAACCTCTTCACATACTGAATTAGATCAAGTTATTTTGGTTTTGTCACCAAGTGCACTGAGAATTAAAAGAGTTTTGGCCCGTGATTTACATCGAGATAAGAAAGATATTGAAGCGATCATTTTGCGCCAGTTGCCAGCTGCAGAAACTAGTTTATTGGCACATTTTATTATCAAAAATGATGAAAGAAACTTATTACTTCCCCAGGTCCTGAGTATTCACAAAGCTTTGATAGCTCAGGCGAGTTGATTACAAAGGGCTAATTTTTTAGAAGTCACAAACTATTTGCTCATATTCATGGGGTCTATATGCTTGAGAGTGTATGGGATTACCACTAAAATCCTTGGTAATTACGATGTGGAAAGGAGCGGCTGCAACAAATATTTCGAATTGAAAGAGGGGGGTTTTCTGATGTGAAATAGATCGGATGGCATCGTACTTAGCAGGATAATGAATGGATTGGTCCCCATAAATGAGTCCATATTTATTATTTTTTAAATAACGAAATACATTTTCAGTGATTTGTGTGTAAGTGCTCACTCCTTTTAGGATTTTTTTTTGATGATCAGTAATAAGGGACCAGCTGCTATCCGTTTGCACCCAAAACAAGGAATCATTGAGGCCTATGATATTTTGATATTTAAAGTCAATGATCACAGCACCCTCACGATTTATTAACCCTTTAAATGATCTTTTTTTCGTTAAATAATAAGGACCCAATCGCTCAGATACACCTTCGTATTGATCAGAGAGTTCAATGTTATGATTTAAATCAAATCCTGTTATTTTTCCATTTTTTAGTAATTGTGCGAGGTGATTTTTTTGCTCAATAAAATCATAGCCAATGGGAATGATCACATTTCCTTTTGGATCTAAGACTCCTTGCTTACCTTTAAGAGTAATTTTAAAGAGAGAATCTGTTAGCGGATCTATGTGATCAAAATTACCCTTGAACATTAATTCGCCTTCTTTGTTGTAGATTTCCTGCGCATCTTTATGGGTTTTGAGTAAATAACGGGCCCGTACTTTTCCTTGACGATCGCGAGATAGCAGACTGTTTACGGTGGTTCCTTTATTTATAAGAACCGATTGCTCATTGGGGAAGAGAACATAGGAAGAATCAGGATCACGAATGACCAACGCCAATTCACGTAGGGATTGAATGGAATCGACCTTGATAAATGTACCTTTCGGATTGATTAAGTACCAATGATTTTTTTTGAGAGCCAACCAGGGCCGATGGTCAATCAGATCTTCAAAAACATTTGTACCCAAATCTTTAATGATTTGCTTATCATATATCTTATAATCTGATATGCCTTGCGTATAATGATAGGTATCACCAACATAAATATCACGGTCTGCTTCCCAAGGTATGAGGAAGTTCATATTACCTTCAAGCAAGGCTTGTTTGGTTTTATGATAAAGTAGCATCACGGAATCATTGATTAACTCGTAGTCATCCGCTAAAAAGGTGGGGGTCAGGCGTTGCTGTTCAATTCCTTTTTGAACAAAAGATAAGTTGTGAAAGGCCATTTGTTTACCCACGCGAAATTTCCAAAATTCGCCTACCGTATTGATCTCATCATAAGTGAAGGGGGTGAGTATTTTACCCGTATAGGTGGCCAATGCCCAGCCCTCCTCTCTTCTGATTTTGAGCCATCGCCCAGCCACAATTTCGGCATCTATGAGTTCATCGAACAGCAATTTACCTGACTTATGGATGATTTTGATTTGTGTGGATTCTTTGATTTTTAAAAATCCAAAGCCCAGATCAGCGTAAGTGATCATGGGGCCCGAATAGATGGAAGTACCCGCTCTGTTGATCAGTTGCTTGATCCCGGAGGCACTACTCACCCCTATGATGTCGCCTTGTAATGTTTGGCAAAGGAGCTCCTGCTTTAAAAGGGAGTGATACTTAGGTTTTAAGATAGGGGTTCCTTCTAAATTCATGAAGCCAATCTTTCCTTGCTCTAAGAAAGCCAACAGTGGTTGCGCATTTAATTGAGAAATGACCTGTAGTGAGTCTATTTTTTCTTCAAATTCGGAGAATGCAGAAAGATTAAAAAATACGTCTGGATCCATATGGTATAAAATCGATAACAACTCCTCGTTATATGGGCTTTGAGGATAGTTTTGTAGATGATCTAAAAAACAATGGGATGTATTAAGGTCTAAGGTTCGCTCAAAAATAACATCAATAGCTGGGGTTACATATCGAGATTCTGGGTACTCATTGATAAATTTTTTAAATTCATTAAGGTCATCATTTGCTGTTTTTTCTTCATAAAGGAGCCGTTCGTAATGGGCTTGTGCACGTTCTGAAAATCTTGATGTGGAATATACCTTTACATAGTTTTCATAGGATTCCCAGTTATGAATCTGTGTTACCGAATCAAAAGCTAAGCTATCGATGTTATAGAGGATTCCTTCGTTATAAGCGCTTTTGGGATATAAAGAAAGAAAAGAATGAAAGGCATCCAACGTATATCGGGATAAGACTTTTTCATAGGTTTGATTTTCGATGTCAGTATTGGTTTCTTCGATGTCAAGGAGGCTAAATGGAGCCATGATAAAAGCTAATTTTATTTTTTCATCTGCCCGTTGAAAATCAACAGCCGCCTGTTGGGCATAAATGCGGGCTTGATCTAGGTCATAGTATTCAGAAAGACTATCGCAAGACAAGAGTCGTGCATACATCCACCTACTACCCGGATTGATGGAATCTTTAGAAATTTGACTTTCTAGGAGTTCCTTAGCTTTTGCGACATCCTTTCTTTCAAGTGCTCTGAATACACGCTTGAGGTCCTGAGCGTTCACCATGAGATGAGGGATCAGGAGGAATAAAAAGCAAACAATTTTAACAAAATTCATTTCGGGTATAAAATTACATATTTGAGTCAAGTCCTTCGAAGAACCTCAGGAAAACCTTTGGTAGTTTAGCAAGACTTCCCTTTTATCGTTAGGAACGACGATTGGCAAGCAGTGGAGGAGGTCCTCCCGTGAATGGATTCCATCTACTAATGGTTTTAGCGCCAAAGCCAGAAGCACGCATAACCAGGCGGTCTCCGTATTTATCTCTAATCTTATCCATGGCTTGATATAGATTGAACATGTGTTCAGAATCTTCAAATAGATGAATTTGATGACCCCCACCTACTAGATGACTGAACTTGACGCCTATCAATCGCACCAGAAGCCTTTTTTGATAGAGTTTTTCGTACAATGTCATCACGATGGGTAAAATGACTTGATCTGAAGCGCTATAGGGAATTCTTTTTTGTATTGTATAGGTTTGAAAGTCTGAATACCGAAGTTTTAGGGTGACACAAGCCGTCAGTTTATTACCCCTACGCAATTGAAAGATAAGATTTTCTGCCATGGCCGTCAGTAGGGACTTTAGTTTACCGATGTCTGTGGTATCTACATTGAAGGTGCGTTCTGTAGATATGGATTTGCGCTCTTGATAAGAGATGACTGGGCTAAGATCTATGCCATGTGCTTTTTTCCAAAGTCCAGCGCCATTTTTACCCAGTACTTTGCTGATCATATGGACGGGTATTTCTTGAAGGGTTTGAATTTTTCGAATACCTAAGTCACATAATATACGATAGGTTTTTTCTCCTACCATAGGGATTTTCCTAATAGACAAGGGGGCTAAAAAGGGTTTTTCATATCCTTTGAAAATACTGAGTTGGTTATTGGGCTTGGCTTCGCTGGTAGCTATTTTAGAGACCGTTTTGTTGGAAGACAATCCAAAGGAGATAGGAAGACCCGTTTCTTTTATGATTTTTTGGCGTAATTCAGAAGAAAAATTTTGGCAACTATAAAATTTATCTACGCCAGTCAAATCAATATAGAACTCATCAATTGAACTTTTTTCATAAATAGGTACCGCCTCTCGGATGATGTCCGTGACATTTTGGGAATGTTTGGAATAAGTTTCTGAATTACCTCTTAATACGATGGCCTCAGGACAAAGTCTTTTAGCCATTTTCATAGGCATGGCCGAGTGGATCCCAAAATGTCGAGCCTCATAACTGCAAGAAGCAACGACGCCTCGATCAGAAACACCTCCAATCAAGATAGGTTTACCTATAAGTCGGCTATTGATCAAGCGCTCACAAGAGACAAAAAAAGTATCCAAATCAATGTGCATAATGTTTCGAGGGGCTATTTCTTGTATCATATTATGTGGTTATTTCTCCTTTTTTTAAATCAGTATATCTAGGATCTTCTACAATAGGCAAAAAATTCATTTGATTTATGTTGATATGGATACAATCGAATTCTTCCATAACCACCCCTTTCAGTAGGTAAATACCTCTGCCTCTAAAAGGATATTGAATAGTGCTTTGAGGGAAATGAACGGTATCGATGAAATGACCGGTATGATCTAAAAAATTTCCAAACTGCATAAGGGCGCCAGTGCTTGTTCTTGTTTTCTTGTAGGTAACTAAATACCCGTATACAATGACCTCTTGATGGAGGTAATGCTTTAAATCCTTTGTAGATAATGAAGGCGGAACTTTTGTGACTAGTAATTCAAAAGGATTACAAAGAGGGAATCCAAAATATTCTATTTCATTGAATGCGTGAGCTAAGGGGATTTGCTTGAACGTAGGCATTTTGTAGATCGTTCGTGCTACTTTGAACAGATTGAAAGTCCGTATTTCCATATTTATTTTATTGATCTTCATATGGCTTTCCCAAAGTAATTCGTAGGGATCCTTTTCCGTAAATCGGAAAGCCTCAATTTTAATGAGAAGAGAGAGTTGTTCTATAGAGAGAGGCACGCGTTCGATAAAATCATCTAAGTCTTTAAAGATGCCTTCCTTTTCTCGATGCGCACAGATTTTTTTTACGGTACTTGTTTCGATAGACTTAACCAAAATAAATCCAAGAAGGATGTGTTTGCCTGAAATAGAGGTAGCTAATTCGCCAGCATTCACACAGGGAGGAGAAACAATAGCACCATGCATACGTGCTTCATGCACATAGAGTTCGGTTTGATAAAATCCTCCAAAATTATTGAGGGTGGCCACTAAATATTCTAAGGGATAGTAGGCTTTGAGAAATAAGCTCTGATAGCTTTCTACTGCATAGGAGGCCGAGTGACCTTTGGCAAAAGCATAACCTGCAAAACTTTCAATTTGCCTCCAAACTTCATTGACCTCTTCGATAGGATATTTTTCCTTTTCACAGTTCGTAAAAAATTTATCTTTGACCGCTGTAAATTCTGATCGCCCTCTGTATTTTCCTGACATTCCCCTACGTAGGACATCGGCCTCTCCAAGATCTAGTTTTCCATAATAATGAGCCACTTTAATGACATCTTCTTGATAGACCATGATGCCAAAAGTTTCTGGCATAATTTTTAACATGATGGGGTGCGCTTCTTTGATACGATCGGGGAAGCGGCATCTTAAAATATATTCTTGCATCATACCTGATCGGGCTACGCCTGGCCTGATGATAGAGCTGGCTGCGACCAATCCCAAATAGCTGTCAACTTGTAGTTTTTTGAGGAGCATGCGCATGGCAGGAGATTCTACATAAAAGCAACCTATGACCTTGCCGAGTCGGAGTAGTTTTTTTATTTTCCCATCGGTTTTAAAACGCTTAATGTCATGAATGTCTACAGGGGATATGTTAGGATGGTTTTGTGCGATAATACTTACGGCATCTTTGATTTTTCCTAATCCTCTTTGACTTAGAATATCAAACTTATAGAGTCCAATGTCTTCCGCTGTGACCATATCAAAATGAGTGGTAGCGTAGCCTTTTGGCGGCATCAACGTAGCCGTATAATAGTTAATCGGTCTTTCAGAAATTACAATACCTCCCGCATGAATGCCCAGATAATTGGGAAATCCTTCAATTCTTTTGGCGTAAGTAATGACCAATTTCGAGAGTTTATCGAAAGTGGGTTCTTGTGTTGACGTCCCTTTTGAAAGGAGATCTATTTCACGTTTGGGAAGGCCAAATACTTTACCGAGTTCACGTACAGATGCACGGTATTGAAAAGTATTGTAGACGGCAATGAGTGCCGTATGGGTGAATCGTTTAAAAATAAAATCGATGACATCATTTCGATCACGCCAAGAAAAGTCAAGGTCAAAGTCTGGAGGAGTTTTTCGATAAAAATTAATGAATCGTTCAAAATACAGATCAAGTTCTACCGGATCAACATCTGTAATTCTGAGTAGATAAGCAACGATACTATTGGCGCCACTGCCTCTTCCGACATAAAAATAGCCTTTGCTTCTTGCGTAGTTGATGATTTCCCAATTTATGAGAAAATAGGAGACAAAGTTTTTTTGATGAATGATATTTAATTCCTTCTCTATTCGATTGA
>CAJXAT010000047.1 GCA_913050055.1 uncultured Flammeovirgaceae bacterium
AAAAAGCTCTAATCTACCCAATAACATCAACAAAGAAAGTATCCATTTTCCAACGGTAGGCATATGCGCAAAATTAGCAACGGGCCCCACGGATCCGATCCCAGGCCCTACATTGCCTAGACAGGATGCGGCCGCACCCATAGCGGTCACCAAATCTACGCCTAGCAAGGCCATTCCCAAGGAACCTAAAGCAAAAATGGTCAGATATAACATGACAAAAGCAAGAATTTGAAAGGTAATTTCACCATTTACAATCTTCCCATTGAGTCGCAAAGGCAATACGGCTGAGGGATGAATCTGTCTATTAAATTCTAAAAAGCTATTCTTTACTAAAATTAAATGTCTGATTATTTTAATGCCCCCAGCCGTTGACCCTGCAGAAGCACCCACAAACATGAGAAAGAAAAAAAGCATGGTCAACAAAGGTGTCCAAGCCGTATAATCCTGTGTGATAAATCCAGTAGTCGTGATGACTGAAACGACCTGAAAAATACTGTATCTAAAAGAATACATTAAATTTTCATTTCCATTCATCCAGATTCCAAGCGTACAAAATATCGTGATCACCAAACAAAAAATGCCATAGGTTCTGAATTCTTGATTCTGAAAGACTTTTTTTATCCTACCGTGCAAACCAAAGTATATCATGGTAAAATTAGTGCCCGCTAAAAACATGAACGTCACAATAATAAAATCTATGTAAGCCGAATCATAATAGGCAATACTGCTATTCTTCGTTGAAAATCCTCCACTAGCCATTGTCGTTAAACTGTGGTTTAATGCATCAAAAAAAGTCATATCTCCCACCATCAGGAAAATCATTTCTAATCCCGTGAAACCTATATAAATAATCCATAATCTCTTAGCGGTTTCTTTGATTCGAGGCTGAAATTTATCCGGTGAAATCCCAGGGGCTTCTGCTACAAAAAGCTGCATACCGCCAATTCCCAAAATAGGCAATATCGCTACAGTAAGCACAATGATTCCCATACCTCCTATCCATTGACTCATGCTTCTCCATAACAAGATCCCTTTACTGACCGATTCAATATCTTCTAAAATCGTGGCCCCGGTTGTAGAAAATCCGGATAACGTTTCAAAAAATGCATTTGTGAAATTTGTGATCTCCCCACTCAGCATATACGGCAGTGTTCCAATTAAAGACATGACCAACCAGCCAATAGTAACCACCAAATACCCTTCACGTTTACGTAATTCTTTATTAATCGAATTACGTGTCAATAGCCACATGACCGTACCTAAAGATATGGCAATCAATGCAGATCCTAATAGAGCTCTAAAATCTTCACCTCCAAAATACCAGCTGAAAGGCAGACAAATCGACATGAAAATACCGTTGAGCACCATAAGAATGCTCATGATTTTAATGATTAATTTATAATTAAACATCAAAAATTATTTAAAATAATGTTCCACTGCATGGATACACTCTGGTTTAGATAGTACGACGACACGATCCTCTGCCTCAAAATTAAAGTTTCCTCTTACCGTAAAACCCTTATTTTTTCTAATAACCCCTCCGATTACCGCTGTCCGTGGAAAATCTAAATTGCGTAATTCATCAAGCAAAATCTTTGCCCCTTCTTTCACCTCGAATTCGAGTACTTCTGCATCCACTCCGTGCACGCTGGTAATATTGACTACCTCCCCTTTTCGTATGTGCCTAAAAATAAAATTAGCGGCAATAAGTTTTTTGTTGATCATCGTATCTACGCCGATGCTTTGAGATAAATGAATATAATCAATGTTTTCAACCAAGGCTATGGTTTTCTTAACACCGGCATCCTTGGCCACCAATGAAGAAATGATATTGGTTTCGGAATTACCCGTTAAAGCAATAAACGCATCCATGCTATCAATACCTTCCTCTTTTAGTAATTTTAAATCCCTTCCATCTCCGTTGATGATCATGGTATCGGGGAGTTCTTCTGCTAGGCGAAAACATTTTTCTTTGTCTTTTTCAATGAGCTTGATTTTATATTTTTTCTTCAGCTCCCGGGCCGTATTGATGCCAATCTTGCTTCCTCCTAAAATCATTAAATGCTTGACCTCAGATTTAACTTTCCCGGAAAGTTGTAAAATTTGATCAATTCCTGTCGGCTCAGCAATAAAGTAAGCATGGTCATCTTTCTTGAATTTATTTTCACCATGCGGAATAATCGTCTCATTATCTCTGAGCAAAGCCACCGTAGTAAAATCATGATTTGATGCCATATAGGCCGTTTCGGTAAGGGTTTTATTGAGGAATTGAGACTCCTCATCGATGGTAATCCCCACTAATGACAAAATACCTTTATCAAATTCGAAAGTATCTGTTAATGCCGTCTTTTTTAACAATCTCTTGATCTCCCGAGCCGCCAGTAACTCTGGAGAAATGAGTTCATCAATACCCACATCTTTCAAGTTGATCAGCTCTTTTTTCTTTAAAAATTCAATATTGGAAATTCGAGCAATGGTTCTTTTTGCACCCAATCTTTTACCAATGATGGCGGCAGCGATATTGGTTTCTTGATCAGAAGTAACAGCAATCAACAAATCTGTTTTAGAAATATTGGCTTGAGTGAGGACACTAATGGATGTCGCACTCCCTACGACGGTGACCACATCAAATTGGTTTCTCGCTTGATCCAAAACACTGTCATGCTCATCAATAAGTGTAATGTCTTGCTCTTCTATTGCGAGTAATTTGGCTAAGTGAAATCCAAGTTCACCAGCACCTGCAATAACTATTCTCATGTATTTTTTAACCTCATGGCCCCTGCAAATATATAGAGTTATCCTTTTTTAAATAACTATGCTCAAGTCAATCCCTTTGATTGAGATACGAAAAATAAAAAAAATAATACCTAATTTTCAATCTCTTTGAAATAAATGTTAGCCACTTTTATCACTTTAGGTGCCAATATCACCGCCGAAATCATTGTGGGAAAGGCCATCAAGCCATAAGCCATATCAACCAAACTCACGACCGCACCCAATGTAGCTACTGAACCCACAATAATGATTCCTACATACCAATAATTAAAATACCATCCGTATTTAGCCCCTATGATAAAAGACAAGCATTTACGGCCATAATAAGACAATCCTACAATAGTTGTAAATCCAAATACCAACACACAAAGTGCCAAAATATAGGAGCCCACCAAAGGGAGACTTGTCCGAAAAGCTTCTACCGTCAAGGCAATCCCACTCAATTCACTAGATTCCCAAACTCCGGTCGTTAGGATACATAAACCCGTTAAGGTGCAAACCAATAAGGTGTCGATGGCAGGCCCCAGCATGGCCACAAGTCCCTCCCTGATCGGTTCTTCGGTTTTGGTAGCACCGTGCATCATCGGAGCCGTACCGATACCTGCCTCATTAGAAAATGCCGCTCGGCGCGCCCCAGCCAAAATAATAGCCCCAACCGCACCCCCCAATACAGCATTTGCTGAAAAGGCATCCTCTATGATTAATAATAAGGAGGGAATAATACTTGATGCATTTAAAAAAAGGATGCAGCCTACACTGATTAAATAGAGTATGACCATCGCTGGCACCAAACGTGCTGCCCAAAGACCGATCCGCTGTATCCCGCCAAAAATAACGATGCCTGTTAAAAGAGTCAGAACCAGTCCCATAACCAAGTCTCCAGATAAAGAAGCTTCTATTCCAGCCGGTTGAAATACAATCTCATTGGCTGCAGCTATGATTTGATTGGCTTGAAAAATGGGTGTGGCACCGAAAAAGCCTGACACACAGAAAAATATGGCCAATGGACGCCATTTTTCACCCATTCCCTCGCTAATGACGTACATGGGACCCCCCTGTAAATCTCCATTGGAGTCTTTTCCCCGATACATAACCGCCAGAGTACACGTGAAAAATTTAGTAGACATACCAAAAATAGCACTGATCCACATCCAAAAAATGGCCCCTGGGCCGCCTGTCGCTATGGCCACAGCTACACCACTGATATTTCCCATACCAATGGTCGCCGCCAAATGACTCGCCAAAGCCTGAAAATGACTGATCTCTCCTGCATCATGGGCCTGATCATATTTCCCCGTCAACACCTCCAAAGCATGTCTTAGGTATTTAAAAGGGAGCAACCTTGAATACATCATGAAGAAAAATCCTCCTCCCAACAAAAGGATGAGCAGCGGCAAGCCCCACACAAAGTTAGCGCCTTGAATAAAAAAATATTCAATCTGTTCTATGATCATCAATTCAATTCTAAAAGTGGCAACAACGTTTCCCAGACCAATTCAGCTATTAAAAGGTGGCCTTCTGGAGTAGGGTGAATGCCGTCAGGTAAGTTCAAACTAGGCCGACCTGCAACATCCACGAGTAAAAAAGGGATCAGCACTGCCGCATTATTTTTGGCAAGTGTTGGAAAAATATTACGAAACTGGCGGGTATAAGCTTCCCCTAAATTTGGAGGAACCTCCATTCCAGTAATGACGATTTTCACCTCAGGGTTAATCAATTTTACTTTATCAATGATGACTTGTAGATTTTTGGGCGTCTCTTTTAATGGCAGCCCCCTAAGACCATCATTCGCCCCTAATTCCAAAATAAAAATATCGGGTACGGTTCGCAGCACCCAATCTATCCTATTCTTACCACTGGCAGTGGTCTCTCCACTTAATCCAGCATTAATTACCTGATAGCTTAAGCCCAAAGAATCTATTTTTTGCTGAATTATGGCCGGAAATGCCTGATTCATATCTAATTGATAACCCGCGGTAATACTGTTCCCAAAAAATAAAATGACCTTTTTTTGAGAGGGGGGCAAGGATTCTGCGACCCCTTTTTCCGGGAAAGTAGGGCCCGATTTCTCTTTTTTTGGCCCCTGACAACCTACCCATAAAAGTACTAGGAAACCCATTAAAAATCTCATGATTTCGTCTTGATTAAGTTGTAAATTAGACAAGTCAAAGCATTAATATTCAAAAGGGGGCATTTAAAGATCTGAATCTGCCAGAGGACCTTTTAAAATAAAAAAGGAACTTTAACCTTTTTTAACCTCTTATATAAGCCTCGCTGATTTATTATTGTAAGACATGTCTGAAATTCTAAAAGTTAAGAGCTTATCTAAAGTATATGGCTCTAAAACCAATGCTCTCACAGTACTCAAGGATATTAATTTTTCTGTCCTCAAAGGTGAGTCTGTAGCCATTATTGGGCCCTCTGGTAGCGGGAAAACGACATTACTTGGTCTTTGTGCCGGATTAGATCGTGTGACAGAAGGAGAAATTATCTTGAACCATATCTCACTCAGTGAGCTTAATGAAGATGAATTGGCCCAAGTTCGCAATCAAAATATTGGTTTTGTTTTCCAAAATTTTCAATTGATTCCTACCTTAACGGCCCTTGAAAATGTCCAGGTTCCCTTAGAGCTACGAGGCGTAAAAAACACCATGGAACCCTCTATTGCCTTGCTCGAAAGAGTCGGTTTAGGTGCCCGTAAAAATCATTACCCCTCGCAACTATCTGGAGGTGAACAGCAACGTGTCGCCATTGCCAGAGCCTTTTCAAACAATCCTGAAATCCTTTTTGCCGATGAGCCCACGGGAAACCTAGATGAAGAAACAGGAAAATATATTGAGGCCTTACTTTTTGAAATTAACAAAGAAAAAGGAACGACATTGATCATCGTCACCCATGACTTAAATCTTGCTCAAAAGACCCATCAAATTATAAAAATCAAAGGGGGAACCATCATTCATTAAGATAGGCTTCAAACCGTGCATAAAAATTCTCCATTAAAAAAAATCAGATACGATCGCTCTTGGCCATGGAAAATGGCCTGGAGAGATAGTAGAAAAAGTCGTGGCAAATTATTACTATTTATCGCTTCTATTTCATTGGGTATTGGTGCGTTGGTGGGCATCACTTCTTTTAGAGAAAATCTCATGGCTGAAATCGACGGCCAAGCAAAAAACTTGCTGGGTGCAGATGTTTCTGTTCGTGGCAAAGCTGAGTTACCTGATTCGTTATTTTTCCAAATGTCGCGGCTGAGCAAAGATGAATCTAATGAAGTTTATTTTGCTTCAATGGTTCGATTTCCCAGTACAGATGGCACCCGTTTGGTACAAATCCGCGCTTTAGAAGGTAACTACCCTTATTATGGAGACATAGAAACAGAGCCCCGCAGTGCTGCACAAGATTTTCGGATCGTGCAAAAAGCCTTAGTAGATGAAAAATTGATGCTTCAATTTGGTGTCCAATTGGGTGATTCCATTAAGGTCGGCAACATCAGCTTTGAAATCGTTGGAAAAATACAGAAAATTCCTGGACAAAGTGACGTCGGTTCATCGGTTGCACCAGTAGTGTATATCCCCCTAAAGTATTTAGATGAGACGGGTCTAATCCAGAAGGGAAGTATCATCAACTACATCACTTATTTTCAATTCCACCCTGATATAGATACGACCAATGTTTTTGAAGAATCAAGAAATATTCTTGAGCAGGCGGGTTATGACGTAGATAATGTGGAAGACAGAAAAGCACAAACGGGCAGGGCTTTTAGAGATCTTTCTTCATTTTTGGAACTGATCTCATTTGCTGCCTTGTTATTGGGATGTTTGGGTGTTTCAAGCTCAATTTATGTATACATAAAAAGTAAAGTACAAATTGTAGCTGTCTTGCGCTGCATGGGTATGCAAGCCAAAGAAGCCATTAATATTTATTTAATTCAAGTGGGTTTTTTTGGCCTCATCGGTGCATCTATTGGCTGCCTTTTGGGAGTCGTCATTCATCTTTACTTGCCAGAAATCGCAAAATCATTTATTCCCTTTGATATTCAGCCAACCATTTATTGGCCTGCGATTATCGCAGGGTTGGTTATTGGTGTGGTTACCTCTATTCTCTTTGGATTACTGTCACTTATTGGATTGAGAAAAGTAAGTCCCCTCTCCGCCATTCGTTTTGGATATGAATCTTTAAAACTCAAATTAGATCTGCCCTTTTTCACTATCATTGGGAGTATTTTAATCTTCTTGTATCTGATCATGTTTTGGCAACTTAAAGATGCGTTGGATGCTTTGATCAATATATCCATTCTTTTGGCAGCGTTGGCCTTGTTGTACGCCCTTGCCCATGGCCTGAATGCGTTACTTAAAAAACTCCTGCCCAAGCAGATGGGGTTTGTATGGCGTCAAGGCATTTCAAACCTCTATCGACCCAATAATCAAACGGTGATTTTGGTGACGACTTTGGGTTTGAGTACGGCGTTTTTAGCGATGTTATATTTCATGCAAGGATTACTTGTAGATCGCGTATCTATCAGTGGTAAGAATGAACGACCCAACACCATAATTTTTGACATTCAAACCAACCAAAAAGAAGCGATTCAGACCTTGACTGAAGAATATGACCTCCCGGTCCTGCAAGAAGTTCCTGTCGTCACCATGCGGTTGTTAGAAATAAATAATCAGACGCGTGATCAAGCCGACGCCGACTCCACTGTCGATCTTCCAAAATGGGCATTTAATCGAGAATATCGCGTAACCTATCGAGACACATTGATCAGTTCAGAAACGATCTCTCAAGGAACATGGCAGGGAAAATTAAAAAATCCAGATGATTCTATATTTGTTTCCATATCCGATGGATATGCCGAAAACTTAGGCCTTAACATTGGTGATCAATTGCTTTTTAATGTACAAGGAGCATTGATAAAAACCTATATAGGCAGTTTTCGTGAAGTAGATTGGCGTCGAGTGCAAACCAATTTTTTAGTCTTATTTCCCACTGGAGTTTTAGAACAAGCGCCCCAGTTCCATGTACTCATCACACGAATTAATCAAAATGATGTTTCTGCCCGCTACCAGCAAGCCATTGTACGACAACATCCCAATGTATCCATCATTGACTTAGAACTCATCTTGAAGACCATTGAAGATCTCCTGTCAAAAGTAGCTTTTGTCATTCAATTCATGGCCCTATTTAGTATCGGGACGGGATTGATTGTGATGATCAGTGCCATTGTCTTGAGTAAATTTCAGCGCATGCGTGAAAATGTTTTGCTTCGGACTATGGGGGCCTCCAAAGCCCAATTATGGAAGATCATCGCGGCTGAATATTTCTTTTTGGGGGGCTTAGGAGCACTAGCCGGCCTCTTTTTAGCCGTCGTTTTTACCAGTCTATTGGGTTATTTCATTTTTGAATTTACCTATGTGCCCGACTTATTAGAAATCATGGGATTCTTTTTTGGTATCACTGCCCTCACCATATGTATTGGCCTGCTCAACAGTCGCACCATCGTCCGGCAATCGCCTTTAACTATTTTGAGAAATGAAACTTAATAGATTAAAATTACTTTTGAAATGAAAGCAGCTTTGCCAGTAACTCCTTAATAATTTTTGCCGCCGTCATGGCGGTAAGCCCATTGAGGTCGCGATCAGGATTGTACTCAACTAGGTCAAGGCCCACAATATTTAAATCAATTTTTTGTATCATCCGCAATACCTCTCGGGTAGTGAAGCCTCCGGGCTCATGATGAGAAACTCCAGGCGCAAAGGCAGGATCGAGTACATCCATATCAAAACTTAAATAAACGGTTCCCGATAAATTTAAATCTATGTCCGGTGACCAATTTCTCATGTCTATGACCTTTACACCAAACTTACTGACTTGCGTTTGTTGATGATCATTCAAGGTCCGAATACCTACCTGTGTCAATGCTTGCGCCAAGCCCTCTTCCATAATTCGAGCAAAGGGGCTCGCATGTGAATGCCGATTCCCTCCCAATGAATCATATAAATCCCCATGGGCATCAAAATGCAGAATACTCAAACTGGGGTAAGAATCTGACATGGCCTGCAGAATCGGATAGGTAATCGAATGATCACCTCCTATCGAAAGAGGAATGGCCCCCTGTTTTAAAATTTCAGCAATAATGACCTCAATATCAAAATAATTATTAAGCGGGGCACTACCCAACCAACAAACATCTGAATGATCCGCTAAATCCATCAAGTCCTCGGTAAAATAATTAGCCGAGTCACTCTCAATGGCCTCGATGATTAATGGAGGAGCCTTCGCTGGCCCTTTAAGAAAAGAAGAATGATCGTCAAAGGGCATACCTATTAAGGCAATATCCCCAGGCTTGAGGGTGGATGTTTTGGCGCGACGTATGGGCATTAGTTCAGAACCAATATGCTCTGCAAGTGGGCATCAAAATTTTGAAGTGTCGAAGCCAAAATGGTCACCTGGGACTGGCATTCCTCCCAATTTTCTTGTTCGATCGCCTCTCTTACGCCTGGAAGCGTTTTAACGCCATATCCCGTGTAAAAGCCTGGTGCATAAATCTGATGCCGGTACCAACTCCTTCGGGGTAGACCCGACACAAAAGTCAAAACCTGTTCAGCATGCATGAGTTTGTCATTAAGGGCACCTTTGGAAGTCAAGGAAACGAGTGACTTTTCTCCGAGGGCCTCTATAGTAACCTTAAGATGGGCCAAGGCATTGTGCAAAGGTGAAAAATCTACGTAGGGCACGATGGCTTTCTTGATGGGCTGCTTAAAGGGTTTTTTTGGATCTGCCGTCAAAGAAAATACTTTTTTATTGATGAAGTTATTGTGTTGCTCAACTGCCCCACGCATCGTGTTTGTCAATGCATTAATTTCTGTTAAATAACCCTGCACGGTGGTGTGCCATGCCTCAAACTCAAAAGGTAATACCTCAGCATTGGCCAATCTCAAAACTATGCGTCCCGCTGTTTTCGCCAACGCAATTCCATAAGCCATGTCCGGATCCTTGAATCGTTTGAAATGCGCATAGGTATCATAAATGGTATGATATTCTCCTCCCGAATTTTCTCCTCCAAATCCAATATTAAGCGCTGCAATACCTGCATGCTGAATAAAAGGCGTATAATCAGAACCTGACCCTAAAGCATACAAACCAGGATTACCATCGCCCCCATTCAATAAATCTCTAGCCCCAAGTCGTTCTGACACGGATACGCCTTTTTGGGGATCCATCACATCCGCCGCTACCTCTTTTACCATCGCCTGCAAGGAATGGGATCCACCCGCCCCTAAAAATCCGCGGCCATTCCCATCTGTGTTGATGTAGGCTACCGTTTTTTGTTGCAGCTCTTCGAGATGATCCTCCACCCATTCGGTAGAGCCAATCAAACCTGGCTCTTCAGCATCCCATGCACAATAGATAAGGGTTCTTTTTGATTTTTTTCCTGCTTTTGCCAGCATTCCTACTGCCCTAGCCTCCTCCAACAAGGCGACCATGCCACTTACAGGATCAGCAGCCCCATGAACCCAAGCATCGTGATGATTTCCTCTGATGACCCATTGATCAGGAAAATCTGTACCCTTAAGTGTAGCGATCACATTATGAGCAGGCTTCAACTGCCAATCAAAAGTTAACTTTAAATGAACCTTAGCCGGTCCAGGTCCAATATGATAAGTAATGGGTAACGCGCCTCGCCATGAGGGGGGTGCCACTTGCCCTTCAAGGGCGGCCAACAACGGCAGGGCATCTTCATATGAAATGGGTAATACCGGAATTTTTGTAATGGTAGGGGCATCCTTTCGATCGAGTCTTTTGGCATTCTTAGTGGCTCCATAACCAGGAGTCAAGACATCACCAGGATACAGTGGCATATCCATTACGGATCCCCTTTGTACGCCCGTAGCATTTTTAAAAGCCCCTTTGGGGTATACGTCACCTGCATAAAACCCATCATCCTTAGGGTCTGAGTAAATGATGCATCCAATGGCACCTTTCTCTGCCGCTAATTTGGGTTTGATCCCTCTCCAAGAACCATAGTATTTAGCGATAACAATTTTCCCTTTGACATCTATCCCCTTTTTCTCTAACTCCTCATAATCCGCCGGAATGCCGTAATTAACAAATACGAGCTCCGCCGTCACATCGCCATCAGTAGAAAAGGCATTATAACTTGGCAACAAGGCATCGCCTTGATTGGTGTAGGCATCGCCTGCGACAGGAACAGCAGTCAATTTCGCCTTGTATTTTTCAGGAGCTATCAACTCAAGCAAACGTACTTTTGGATAAGGGAACAATACGTGATAGGTCTCTATTTTGGCTTCATAGCCCCATGATTTAAATTGCTTAACCATCCATTCGGCATTTTTTTGTCCATACTCCGTACCCAGATAATGGGGCTCTGCGGACATGAATTTCATCCATTGATCTAGGTTATCTGCTGAAAGCATTGTATCAAATTCAGCTTCAAGAACTTTTTGTTGACCCACTTGATCGGCTTCAAAACCGATAATGGAAGATTGAGCAAAGATCAAAACACTTTGCAACACCAGCATAACCGAAAGAACTATTTTTATTTTCATGGTATTTACGTTTAGAAAATGAAATTAACCCCTCTTTGATTCATTGACTAACCGTTCAAATAAAACCTTTCTTTTTTAGTTGTTTTTCTTTGTCCAACCGTCTCTTAAGGTTAGGGTCCTATTGAAAATGAGCTTTTCTGTATGGCTGTCTTCATCTACCCTGAAATATCCTATCCGTTCAAATTGAAACTGATCGCCCACTTGGGCATCCCGAACAGAAGCTTCCAAAATCGCTTGAGTATTGATGGTCAAAGAATCTGGATTCAAATGATTTTTAAAGTCATCATCAATCTTATTTAGATTTTCGGTAAGAAATAAGCGATCATACATTCGTATTTCAGCCGAAACCGCATTTGGAGCTGATACCCAACCAAGGGTTCCTTTTACTTTTTTTCCACTGGTATCTTGGCCACTCTTGGTATTGGGATCATATTCAGCATAGATTTCAATGACTTCCCCTTTTTCAGATTTTTTAAATCCTGTACATTTAATGATATAGCCCTTTTTAAGCCGGACTTCACGGTCAGGACCCAATCTGAACCATTTTCGGGGACTTGGAGGATCTTCCATAAAGTCTGACCGGTCAATGAAGAGTTCACGAGTGAATGGCATCTCACGAGTACCTGAGTTTTCGTCTTCCGGATTGTTTGCAGCCGTCATGATCTCCTGATGACCCTCTGGCCAATTGGTAATAATCAACTTAACGGGATCCATGATTCCAAAGATGCGATGGGCTGTTTTATTTAAGTCTTCTCGTACCGCATGTTCCAATAAGGCCACATCGGTAATGCCATCTCTTCTCGCTACTCCAATGGTATCTGTGAATTTTCTGATCGATTTGGCAGTAAAACCTCTTCTTCGAATACCCGAAATCGTGGGCATCCTGGGGTCATCCCAACCTGCAACATAATGTCCTTCAACTAATTCCCGAAGACTTCTTTTGCTTACAATCGTATAACTCAAATTTAATCGGGCAAACTCTGTCTGCTTTGAGGGATGAATCTCTAATTCCCGAATAAGCCAATCATATAAAGGTTTGTGCACCTCAAACTCGAGGGTACAAAGAGAATGGGTAATTTTCTCCATGCTGTCCGACTGTCCATGTGCAAAATCATAGGTAGGATAAATACACCATCTTGATCCTGTACGATGGTGCTCCATGTGCTTAATTCGATACAAAATAGGATCCCTCATGTGCATATTTGGGCTACTCATATCAATTTTGGCCCGAAGTACTCTTTCTCCCTCTTGAAATGCCCCTGATTTCATGGCTTCAAAAATTTTAAGACTTTCTACGATCGGCCGATCTCTAAAGGGGCTTTCTTTACCAGGTTCAGTCGGTGATCCTTTAAGCTCATTGAATTGAACTGCGCTTAACTCGTCAACATAAGCAGCCCCTTTTTCAATCAAGCAAACAGCGAACTGATATAACTGTTCAAAATAGTCTGAAGTATGATAGGCTGATGTCCCCCAATCAAAACCTAGCCATTTGATGTCTGCTTTGATAGCATCCACATATTCAGTTTCTTCTTTTTCAGGATTGGTATCATCAAATCTAAGATTGCACTGACCTCCATATTTTTGAGCCAATCCAAAATTTAAACATATCGATTTGGCGTGACCAATATGTAAATATCCATTGGGCTCAGGAGGAAAACGCGTGCAGATCTTTTGAACTTTGCCTTCCTTCAAGTCCGCCTCTATAAGCTGCTCAATAAAATTTAATGATTCTTTTTTGTTTTGGTCCATGTATGCTCCGTTTGAGGTGCAAATTAAATCAGATTTTTAGATTGACCCATTTTAATCTTAAATCAAATCCTTATTAATGCTCAATTAATTTCTCTTAAAAAGAGGTGCTTAGATAAATTTTGAGCCTTTTGAAGGATTCATATTTACCTCATTTTTAATAATTCAATAAAACCCATTATATTCGCATTTCATTTTATGATCATGCAAAAAATTAAAATCTCGATTTTAGTAGCTATAGTAGCACTATTTTCAAACTGTTCGGATAAATCAGCATCTGCGCAAGTCCAACTTACAACGTTTAAAGATAGCTTAAGCTACAGCTTTGGTGCCCTATTGGCAGAACAAATTAAACCACAGCTAGAAGATATCGACATAGCAATGGTTACCGCGGCATTTAGAGAAGCCTTGAGCGATACCAGCCAACTGACTATGGAGCAATGTCAACAAGTATATATGGCCTTCAATGAGAGAAAAACAGAGAGCCTGGCAGAAGAAGGAGTAGCTTTTCTTCAAGAAAATGCTACTAAAGAAGGTGTCCAAACTACAGTCAGTGGCCTTCAATACAAAATTTTACAGGCCGGTACAGGAGAGTTTCCCAACGCTGAAAGTACTGTCACGGTACATTATACTGGTACATTGATAGATGGAACTGTTTTTGACTCTTCTGTCGAGCGCGGAGAGCCTATCTCTTTCCCTCTAAGTGGTGTCATCCCCGGATGGACGGAAGGAGTACAACTCATTAATGTAGGAGGTAAAATTGAACTTACCATCCCTTACGAATTGGGTTATGGAGAAAGAGGGTCAGGTCCCATTCCTCCTAGATCTGTATTAATATTTGAAGTCGAACTCATTTCTATCGAAGCCTAAAAAAAACTCATTTAAAGACTCTACTCATTCATCTCGAGTAGGGTTTTTTTATGCTTAAAAAGGGCTGTAGCTTAAGATTTTTTCTAGGAATATGGATGCTGACTCAGGATATAACCAAATACTGAAAACAATGCCATACAGGGCGCCATACAAATGGGCTTCGTGGTTGATGTTTTGAGATAGGTTTTTCCCTTGGGTAAAAGAATAAATGAGAAAAATGACTCCCAAGATAAACCCAGGAAAACAAAGTACTGCAAAAAGACATATTTTGTTCAAGGGGGCATAGATGATACTCGCAAATACCATAGCTGAAACTGCTCCAGAGGCTCCTAAGGTATTATATCCAGGCCTATTTTTATTTTTAAAAAATCCTGGCAGATCCGAAACAATAAGGGCAGACAGATAGAAGAAAACAAATACAACGGCCGCATTTGATCCCAAAATATAATCGAAATATTGCTCCACAGCACCACCAAAAAAGTACAGTGTAAACATATTAAATCCCAAATGTGAATAGCCGTCGTGGACGAAACCCGAAGTAATCAGTCTCCAATATTGGTGCCTCTTCATGATCTCATGTGGATTCATCATAAGTTGGACATAAAGATTCGTATTGTTCTGGGCATAAATACTGACCAATACCGTCAACACAATAATGATTAAATTTAAACTCATCATTTAATTATTTGCTTTATATGTTTACTAAGCTTCTCTTTTAATCAAGCTTTTGGCAAAATTATTGAAAACATCAAGGCCTTCTTTATCACAATCAATGGTTTTAAGTAATCTAAAGGCCTCATCAAAATAAGCGTCCATTTTGATTTTTACGAGTTGGGGAATACCCAAGTCATCAAAGATGTTCTTGACGCTGGCTACTTTCTCCATAGGATCTGCATCCCTAATACTGATCCAGCCATTCAATTGGCTGCGCGCATCGGTTCCTGCAAGATCTAAAGCATTGATCATTAAAAATGTTTTTTTATTGGCGATAATGTCACCCCCCACTTGCTTACCTACCTTTTGTTGATCTCCATAAACATCTAACAAATCATCCATCAACTGGAAACCGAGCCCTAGGTTTTCTCCCACCTTATAGAGTCGCTCTTGATCCTCGCGGCCAAAGCCGCCCATTATCCCTCCTAATTCCATACTAAAACCCAATAGTACCGCGGTCTTCAACCTAATCATCTTCAAATAATCTGCTTGAGAAACATCGCCAATCTGCTCAAAATCCATATCCAATTGCTGACCTTCACAGACTTCCAAAGCCGTTTCATTAAATCGATTCATGGCCAATAATAAGTAACTGGGATCGATCTTAGTGATCAGTTGATAGGCTTTTACGAACATCGCATCGCCACTTAAGATGGCGGTATTTTGATTCCACTTTTCATGAACTGAGGGCTGACCTCTACGGAGCGGTGCCGCATCCATAATATCATCATGCATCAAGGTGAAATTATGAAATACTTCGACGGCTAAGGCTGGATCTAATACTTTTGGGTTCTGCGTCCCTCGCAGCTGTGCGGTCAACAAAACCAGCAAAGGTCTAAACCTTTTTCCACCCAAAGCCAATAAGTAACCAATGGGTTCATAAAGGTTCCGAGGCTGTGCTTTTACCTCTAATTGAACCAAGCGCGTATCAATTGATTTTCGTAAGGTGATTATTGATTCCATTTATTTAATGTGTACTAAATCTATAATTAAAAAGGGCGCTAAAAAATTTGTTACTCCCTAACGTCACCGTTCCAAATTAGCCTTATCCTAAAAAAGATCAATCAAATCTTTCTAAATAGTTTATTTTTTAACCCAAAGCAAATCTATCGTTCTTCGGTCTATATCTGTTTTTACCACCTTGACATGAATTTCATCCCCCAAGGAAATTATTCCCCCAGTCCGTCTGCCGACGATCCGATATTGCTTTTCATCGTATTGAAACTGATCATGATCTATATCTGCAATTCTAATCATTCCCTCACATTTGGTGGCACTGATTTCTACAAATAAGCCCCACTCAGTCACCCCTGATACAATTCCATCAAAAGTTTCTCCCAACATCCCAGACATAAATTGAACCTGCTTGAATTTTATGGATGCTCTTTCTGCCTCTGCAGCCCTTTTCTCTCGTTCTGATGAGTGTATGCATTTTTGTTCGATGGCCTCTTTTTCGGGAGGGTTTTTTCCTTCCAAATAATCCCAAAGCAACCTATGAACCATTACATCGGGATACCTGCGAATGGGGGAAGTAAAATGGGTGTAATGCTCAAAGGCCAAGCCAAAATGACCCTTAGCATCTGTGGTGTATCGTGCTTTGGCCATGGATCTAATGGCTATGGACTCTAATACATGCTGTTCTGGCTTACCTTGTATGTCTGCTAATAATTTATTTAGATTTTTAGAGATCCTTCCTTGGGTCAAAAGTTGATGCCCAAACCTACTGGCAAACTTTGAAAAATTATCTAACTTTTCTGAGTCAGGGTCATTATGAACTCGGTATACAAAGGGAAGACTGTCCTCCGGTTGATTCCCTTTTTTCTTATCAAAAATGAAAGTAGCGACTTCCCTATTGGCCAAGAGCATGAATTCTTCAATCATCTTGTGAGCTTCTTTTCGCTCTTTGGGTATCACTTCCAAAGGCTTCCCTTTCTCATCCAATCTGAAGTTTACTTCTACTGATTCAAAGTTTACTGCTCCATTGGCGAAACGCTCCTCCCGGATTTTTCCAGCGAGGTCATTGAGGAGTAATATTTCATCTTGATAATCTCCCGCATTTCCTTCAATAATTTCTTGGGCATCTTCATAAGCAAATCTTCTGTCCGAATAGATGACCGTTCTTCCAAACCATTTACCAAATACTTTCCCTTGATCATTGATTTCAAACACCGCCGAGAAGGTTAACTTTTCTTCTTTCGGTCGCAATGAGCACAAGCCATTGGACAATTGTTCCGGCAACATAGGTATGGTTCTATCCACTAAATAAACAGAGGTCGCCCGTTCAAAAGCTTCTTTTTCAAGTAAGGAATCGGGTGTAACATAATGCGAAACATCCGCTATATGAATACCTACTTCAACATGCCCATTTTCCATTATTTTTACAGATAACGCGTCATCAAAATCTTTCGCATCGTGGGGGTCAATAGTGAACGTGACCTCCTTTCTAAAATCTCTTCGCTTGTTTATTTCCTCTTTTGAGATCGCTACAGGAATGAGCACTGCCGCTGCTTCTACTTTTTTGGAAAATTCGAAAGGCAGACCATATTCTGCCATAATCGCATGAATCTCAGTATTATTTTCTCCTGCTTGACCCAAGACATGGATTATACTTCCAAGGGGACTTTTATTTTCCTTATTGGGCCATTTATCAATCTTTACTAAAACCTTATCGTTATGAATAGCCTCTTTAAATTTTTGTGGGTAGACCATCACGTCGAAAAAAATATTTCTACTGTCCAATACTACAAAACCAAATTTCTGAGATACTTCAAGTCGCCCTACAAATTCATATTTGGCCCGCTTAATTATGGAAATCACACGCCCCTCGGGTCGTTGACTGGCCTTTGCTGCACTCATAATCTGAATAGTAACGGTATCCCCGTGCATAGCAAAATTCAAGTCTTTGGATTTTACCCAAACGTCATCTGGAAGCGATGCCACCATGATATAGGCAAACTTAGGATTGACATAATCAACCGTTCCCTCATAATAGGTAGGCTCTATAGCGGTAATCCATCGCCCATCAGGTCCACGACGCAATTGCCTTTCAGATTCCATTTTAAACAACAATTCCTTTATAAGCTCTTTGGATTTACCATCCCGTATTCTCAAGTGTTTAACTACCTGAGTGAAACTAAACGACTCATTGGGTCTATTTTGAAAATGTAATTTGACCTCTTCCTTGATATTGATTTTGACTCGTGGAATTTTTCCATGAGTCCTTGATGATTTCTTTTTTCTAGACATATGTTATTGATCAACACGCGTAATATTCTCTTTCTTGACCGCGGGCAAACCTTTCAATTTTAAATAAACTTGAGCTGTGGCAATCACATTTACTTGACAATAATTCACAATCTCCATGAGATCCTAATTATCAGTGTAATATACCTTATTGACTTGACAACCATCAATATTTGATTTACTCGAATCGATATTAAATAAGGACGTCAATAAATCTAAAGACGTATACTTTTTTTTGTCCCCATACTTTCAAGATTTGATAGATAATTTCTAAACTCATTATTTCTATCCAATCTAGCATTAAAATCATTTATATAGTCATTCTCACCTTTTTTTATAAAAAAAAATTTAGAAGTAAATTAAACAAATACTTTTTCCTTTTCTCTTCATTCTTACCCCCATAAATAACTTCAATTCCTTTTATATACTTATCAATAAATCTTTTTTTTATCTTCAAATCTTTTCAAATTATACTTATTATTTAAATCAATTCTAAAATTGTCAACATAATTCAAAATCTCATCACTTTTTTCTAACCTATTAAATTCCTTTTCTACACCTATTTTTTTCTCCTTTATTTTTGTTTTCATGTTCTTAAACTAAGTCCTCCCTAACAAGCATCGAGATAGTTTTTAACTCGCTATAGACATCTAACGCCTCAGTGCCAGGCTCTCTTGTTCCATTTCCTGAACCTTTAACTCCACCAAATGGTAAGTGAGCCTCAGCACCAGTAGTACTGTTGTTAATCCCTGTCATTCCAGCCTTGATTCCTGTCTTGTAACGATATGCTTCAAGTCGGTCATTGGTGTAAATAGCACTTGACAACCCGTATGGACTTGCATTTGCAAGATGAAGTGCATGGTCAAAATCATCAGCCTTACAAATAGTGATAGCAGGGCCAAAGACTTCTTCATGGAAACAGTCCATATCTTCGGTAACATCGACGAAGACGTGAGGCCACATGTATACGCCCTCACTAGCATCGCCTTGGAAGTTCTCAGGCTTGTTGTCGTTGGTAATGCGCCCTTTGCCCCAAAGTTTCGTGGCTCCGCTAGCATCGCACATTTCGATTCCCTTGAGGAAATCAGTCGAGTTTTTTTCCGA
>CAJXAT010000048.1 GCA_913050055.1 uncultured Flammeovirgaceae bacterium
CTCTAAAACTTGAGGGTAATGCGCCGGGCCTCCCTTTGTAAATTTTAACAAAAATTCGGGTTTTGGAGATCCCTTTACTATAAGATCAAAATTTTTGACTTCTGAATCCGCAATGAATAATTTTACTCGCGCTTCCTTGAATTTCTCAACATTCATAATTATGTGACCATCTTCCTCCGAGAGCCTGGCTCCACTTCCAGTAATGGTAACATTATTAGCGACTGATGCTATTTTGAGTTTTAAATGTGAGGCTGAAGGCGTGATATTAAGTGTTCTGGTAAAAACAATTTGATCGTCATTTTCCTCCATTCCTAATTTTTCAAGAATTTCAGCACTGCCTACAGTATATGAAAAAATTATTTTATCTCCATGATGGTATAGACCTTTATAATTTGCCCATTTTTTCGGCAGCGGGCCAAATTTACGTCCATCCCTCGCTGTATACCTAGAGTCATCAAATGAGCCAGTATTAGGATTTGCCCAACCGGGACCGACTGGAGTTTCAAAATGAAGTTTTCCTACTGTCCGAGGATAGGTTTCATGTCTATCATTTAGTAAAATACCCTCCCAGTCTATAAATCCGGATCCCGTCCAACCTCCAGCAACCCGCATCACATCATGATCAAATATCATCCAAGCTTTTCCAGCTGAAACACCACCATCGCCTTTGTCCAACCTTACAGCTATGCCCTTATAGGCGAAATTATTTTTTAAATAGTTCTCATCAGGGAAAGGCGTTGGGCCAGGGGAATGATAACGCTCAGGTCCAGTTTCTTCATCTGACAACTCGTAAGTATTGATGAAAAAATTACCATAATCCTGATCTGACCATGGATTGTAAGGCTCTGAAGCAGGACCCCTAGACGTCCCTTTCGGTAGATTTGCCAAATACCCAGGTGTAGTTTTAAAATATTGATTTCTATTTTCATCTCGAATATATTCCTCTCTGATATAAGTAATAACATCATATTTTTCTTGAGGAGTAAGTCTCAACTGTGGAGCCATGGCCCCGTATCCCCTTGTAATGGTTTGGTACATCGAAAAAGGGTCATTTCCTGCCTTAAACGTGTGTTTCCAAAACTTAGCCGCATTTGGAAGGGATCCTTCCATATCAGGATTTCCATGACAATTGATACAATTTGCATTATATATTCGGCTTCCTCGCTCTAGAGCTACTTCGTTCAATTCCTCAATTATTCCCGCATGGTCGATATTAAGTTCTGTTTCTTGTAAATCATTATCAGATAACATGTATTTAATATTCGACCTATCGATAATGATTGGCTCGAATGATTGCTTCGTTGCAGTAAATATTAGTTCATCATCATCTACAACTAAAGTCCCGTTAAATTCACTATTGTCAAATGTACCATTTAAGTAAAATTGCATTCCAAATTTTTCAAAGTTTGCATTCAACTCATCATTGGCAATTTTCAAATCTTCGAACTCAATCTTGCCCAATAAAAAAGAATGTATAACTCCAACTATAGAATCATTTTCTTTTTCTAATTT
The DNA here is from genome assembly GCA_913050055.1 of uncultured Flammeovirgaceae bacterium. Taxonomy (GTDB): domain Bacteria; phylum Bacteroidota; class Bacteroidia; order Cytophagales; family Cyclobacteriaceae; genus UBA4465. The sequence goes on from CAJXAT010000048.1 coordinate 1,513, forward strand.
AAGAGTACCCAAAATAGGTTCTTCATCAAAAAATATTTCAAAATCCCAGGACCCTTCGACTCCTTGTTTTGAATTACACGCATGGAAAAAAACCATACTAAAGACTAAAATTGGACCTATCAAAATTCTGAGTAATTCAGTAAAATAGCGGGAATTACAGATACTCAGCATTACCTTCCGTGAAATCATTATTATTTAACATTAAAAGTGTTAATAAAAAAACTTAAATTCTCAAATAATTCTCTATTGTAAAACTAACTATGAGGAAACAGTGAAGGTTATAAAATTCATCAAAAACGTATTAAAAAAAATCAAGCTTTTGTCTGAATCATTATACAAATTCCAATTTACTCAGGATTTGTATTAATTGCACAATCGCGGAAATAGCAATTCACTGATAATAATCCACCCAAGTTTCCTTCTTTTATTGACATTTTTTATATAATCCACACCAAAGCCCTAAAAATTAAAAAATTATATCATAATTACTTTGACATTAAAAATTCTACTCTTTGTTTTAACTATTCTCTTAATCAACATACGAACATTATCTTGATTGGAACCTTTAATTAATAAACAATTAAAGTTAAAATCTCATATTTACCCTAGAAAAATCAGATGTTCTTTGAAGCATAAATTTTAACGATTTTATCCAAAAAAAAATCAACTTATTACATCTTAAGTGTAGGATAAAGTTAAATAATCTGTCTTTCATTAATACACTGCCCAAAAGACATTTTCAATGGTTGAAATTTCCATAAAAAAAATGAAGAAGAAGCATTTATTGCCTAATGGTCAGTGTATTAATAAAGAACTGTACATTGTTTGTCCTAAAACATTATTAATCTCCTACCATAATGGATTCTGATCAATAAGATCATTATAAAGTACTTCTCCCACCGGAATAGGAAAATATTTGTGCTTTTCCTCATCAAGAGTTGCAGCACCATCAGGAAAACCATGGGCCTGTAGTCTTTCTTTTAAAACACCCCATCGGATCATATCATAATATCTAGTTCCTTCCATAACAAATTCCATTACTCGCTGATGCTCTATTTCATCCATAATATTAGTAGCATCTAATGCATTACCGTTGGAATCAACGCCAGCCGGTAAATTGGCACGTTCTCGAATTAAGTTGACTGCATCTATTGAAGCAGTAATATTACCTCCAGCCTTAAAGTTTGCTTCAGCGTACATCAATAAAATATCTGCATAACGGATAATTCTTTCATTATTAATATTATTGACTGGATAACAAGCTAAATCTTCACTGAGATATTTTCTTAACCAACCGGAAAAACTACCTCCATCATTAGATGCCTCGCAGCCATTACCTATTATCGACTCTTCCCAATGGTTAAAAACTATGCTACAGCCTAGATCTAAAGTAACAGTTACATTTTCATATTCGCTTTCTGCAACAGGGTCCCAGCAACCATTTAGCATTACCTCTGTAATTGTGGCATCTGGATATAAATCTGACACTACCGAGGTCCAATAACTATCATCACCAGTGAAGTCTTCTTCCCAGCAATCAAGTCCTCCTCCCGAGTCATCGTCACCGCCCCCACCAGAGGCACACACTAAACCGTCTCCCAAATCTGCAAAATTCACCCCAAATAATGGTAATCCACCTTCAAAATATAGCGTACGTAACAATCGGACATCTAAAAGACTATCACTATCTCGCTCTTTGGACATTTCCTGAAAAATCCATTCAGAAGGTTTGAAAACTATCTCTCCTGAGATACCGGGGACACTTGCAGTCCCTGGTCTTTGCTGAGTAGCATTATATGAACCAGAGTAAACATCATATTGCGCTTCGTAGATAGATTCCGAATTGTTCTCAGTACTGGCTACAAAATTATCCAACCACTCAGCAGTTAATGAATATCCCCCAGTCGTTATGATCTCATTAAACTCGGTAGCTGCAAGCCCATATGAACTATCATCATTCAAATATCCTGCACGATAAAGATAGAGTTTCCCTAAAAATGCAGTAGCTGCACCTTTCGTAGGCCTACCTACTTCTTCCTGCTCTGAAGGCAAATCAGCTTTCGCAATTGTAAGATCTTCAATCGCCTGCGCGTAAAGATTTTCAGCAGATTCAGCTGCTACGTTGAACTGATCTTCAGTTTCAGCTGGATCCAAAGGAATAGGACCCGTTCCGAAAGCATGGGCAATTCTAAAGAATGATGCCCCTCTAAAAAAATGAATTTGTGCATTTAATGCCACCGATAGTTCAGAATCTGTAAATTGGTAATTTTCCATTTGCTTTAAAATTGTATTAGCCTTGAATATGGTACTGTAAGCGTCAGACCAAATATCATCGGAAATACCATTTGAAGCATCATTATTAAAACTATAATATTGGGCAAATTGAGCAAAATCAACAGCAGCCAATGCTATAGCATCACTTCTAAGATTAGAAGCTTCAGAGCCACCATACCAAAGTTCATTAAATCCACCCTCAGTATCTCCAAATAATGTATTTACGGCCATTACAAAATCATCATCCGTTGAAAAGAAAGAACCAGAAGTGATAGAATTAGGATTTTCAATTTCAAGCCAATCATTACTACAGGATGATACCGTGAAGAGAAAAAGTACTGCAATTATTTTACGAATAAATTTTATTTTTTTCATCTTTTTTATTTTTTAAAAGTTGACTGAAAAACCAAGTAATATTGTCCTAAACTGTGGTGCCGTACCTCTATCAATACCTGCACTTATCAATCCATCACGCCCTTGTTCAGGATCAATTCCTTCATAACCTGAGATTGTAAATAGGTTTTGACCACTGACGTAGACTCTTGGTGAGCTCATACCCAATTTTTCAGAAAATGACGTTGGTAATCTATAACCAAATTGGATTAAAGAAGCTTTTACAAAATTTCCATTTTCTAAATAGCGATCTGAATCCGGCCTAGAATTCCAATTTTCACCTGCATCATTTGGATTATTTCTTGGAAAGTTAGAGCCTGGATTTGTTGCAGCATCGTACGCCCCTAGCAATGCCGGACTGAAATTATCATATCCGAAAGGTTGTTCTAAGAGATATTTTGGCCCGTTATAAACTTTACTTCCAAAATTTCCATAAAAGCTAAGGGTAAGATCAAAATTATTGTAAGTGGCATTAATATTCAAGCCAGCATTCCATGGTGCAATGCCCAATCCACTAAAAACACGATCACCACCCTCGGGCTCAGATGTAATTTGTCCATCATCATTTGCATCTACAAATCTGACATCACCTGGTTGAGCATTGGGCTGAATAACTGTTCCATCTGAACTTACATGGGAATCCACCTCTGCCTGAGACTTAAAAATACCATCCGTTTCTATCAACCAAAATTCACCTGGTGACCGACCTTGAAATGTTTGAGATACATGGGGAACATCCCATTCCGGAGCTCCATCTCCATAAATAAGATCCTCAGGTATACTAGTCAATCTAGTCCAGATGTAGGTCGCATTCAATCCAATATTAAGATTAACTGGACCAACATCTTGATTAAAATTTAATTCTAGTTCTACACCTGAATTATTAATTTCTCCATCATTGGTCTGAATCTCACCTCCACCCGCAGAGGATGGTATAACGATAGCCGAGATAAGTTGAGCCGTTTGGCGTTCGAAAACGTCGACTGATGCTGTTAATTTATCTTGGTATAATCCGAAATCAACCCCAAAATTCGTGGTCTTTGATTCTTCCCATGATATAAATGGATTAATCGGACCCGGAGTCATAAGGCCGTTTACCACGCCACCACCTAACGAATAAGGTATAAATGACAATGTAGCTTGTGGCCTATAGGTAGAAGTTACTTGGCGTCCTAAGATGCCATATGAAGCGCGGAATTTAAGACGATTGACTATATTTGATATTCCGCTATTTTTCCAAAACCCTTCATTTGATAATGTCCATCCACCTGAAATACCAGGAAAGTTTCCATATCTCACTGATTCATCAAATCTTGAAGAGCCATCACGTCTAAAAGTGAAATTTATGGTATACCTATTGTCAAAAGAATAGAAAAGTGAAGAAATGATCGAAGTCATTCTATATTCCTCCAGATTCCCGTTCAGCTCTGTCAAACTAGGATCAGCACCTGGACCATCAAATGTCGAAGTTATATCAGATAAGAAAAGTTCTTTAGTTCCACTCAAAGACCGTGTAGTAAATTGCTGTGCTACGTATCCGAGAAGAGCATTAAAGTTATGTTTACCTATCGCTTTGTCATAACTTAAAATATTATCGACATTCCAATTTGAGTCTTCAATCTCAGTTTCGTTTAAATAACGTTCAGCATTAAAATATTCCTCGGGTTGACTTAAAGTCCTTGTTCTTTCCTTGAAGAATGCCTCAGTTCTATTGTAAGATCCACTCAATCTAAACTTTAAGCCTGAGATTATCTGATATTCACTATACAAATTAGCTGTGACAGTACTTTGTTTATCACTTCTACTCCAAAAATTAGCATAATCCAGTGGATTCCTTATGAGTGCCTCAGGATTATCTCCTCCACCCCAATAAAAAGATCTCGTTCTTGGCGGTGCTGAAGGATCATTTACAGGATCCGGATTAATACCAAAAGGAGAGAAATGAGGTACCTGAGCAATGGCCTTAAACATGACTGATCGACTAAATGCATAGGGTTCAGGAAGGACTTCAGAATTAGAAATGGCTATTGATTGTCCAAATTTAAGTTTTTTAGAAACATTAAAATCAGAATTTGCTCTGAGATTTATCCTTTCATATCCTGTCCCTAATGCTACACCATCCTGATCCTTATAACCTGCAGAAACTCGGTAATTACCAAAATCACCACCTCCGGAAACTGCTACATCATACGTTTGTGTGAAAGCTTCGCTATAGACAAGATCATACCAATCATAGGAATCAAATTGACCAGGATTATCCACGTAATCTAGAGCAGCTTGTGGCATGAGAAAATCATTAGCCTCACCACCTAAATCTTGACCATACATACTTTGCAAAATTTGCATATATTCAGCAGTGTTGGCAGTTTCAGGCCCGTTATACGGAGTTTGAACTCCTAATTCAGCATTAAAACTTACTTGAGGCGCGCCTTTTTTTCCTTTCTTGGTGGTTATTAATATTACTCCATTTGCAGCTCTTGAACCATAAATCGCTGCTGCAGAGGCGTCTTTCAATATTTCCATAGATTCAATATCATTGGGATTAATGTTTTCGAGACCAGTTGTTGTTCTTGTTCCGTCTCCATTCCCTACGATATTCTCAAAAGACATATTTTGTAAACCAGAAATCATGACACCATCTACCACTACTAATGGTGGTGATCCTGATGTTCCACTGGGAGAGCTCACGCCTCTAATAGTCATATTAATGGGTGACCCCGGATTTGCATCAGTATATTTAATCTTTACTCCTGTGACGGTCCCTTGAAGAGCCTGAGTCACATCTGCTGTTGATCGCTTTGACATATTACTAACATCAACTGAGGCGATTGCAGAAGTCACATCTGTCCTATCTTGAACATTATAACCCAGAACTACTATTTCCTCGAGTTCAGCGAGATCAGCAGTCATCACAATATCTACAACAGATCTAGACCCAATAACGCTTTCTTGCGAATTAAGGCCTATAAAAGTGTAGACAAGAGTTCCTCCTGCTTCAGGAACCTCCAAACGAAAGTTTCCATCAATATCAGTGATTGTACCAGAGGAGGTCCCTTTGAGGACAACATTTACCCCCGGAATTCCTGCTCCATCATCACTTGAAGTCACTTGTCCAGTTACCGCTCTCTGGGCCAAAATAGACCCCACCATGAACAGTAAGGAAGTACTTAAAAGCAAAATTTTCTTCTTCATAATTACTAGTTATTAAGGTTGCCAAAAATTAAAATTATTTTCAATAAAACAAATCATTAGTTGTGAACAAACATTTGTTAGTTGTGAACAAACATTTGTTCAAAAAACAAATGAATAAATATTATTACTTTCTAACGTTACAAAACTAAGATCCTATTTGACAAAAACAAAAATGATAAGCAGAACTGCTGCTCTAGGAATTTTGATTTATTTATTAAAGTGAGATATAAATGTAGGAATTTGATATATTTCCTAATTTTTTAAATTATCTCTTAATTAAAGTATGATAAAAATAAAAATTATTAAAAAATAAACTTTTTTTATTATTTTAACAAAAACAAGTAAAAAGAAGTTGTTTTGCAGTATTAAATTTGAGATTTTTATATATCTCTGGTACGTAAAATAAAATGATTAATGACCTTATGTTTCATCTTACCTACGCAATCTTACGTTTATTTAAAAAATAAAGTAAGTCAGAAATTACCAAAAAGTTGAATGTGATTAAAAATGCAAATTAGTTAGGGTTTCAACTATCAAATTGAAGTGTTTTAGTTATGACTAATGAAAAAGCCCCGATCAAGGTGGCATCTTCATCAAATGATGATGGAACTATTTTTACAATGTAATCGATCTCGCGCAATTTATTCTCCGATATATGCTTTTCCAATTTGCTAAAAAATAGCTCCCCAGATTTAGCGATACCTCCACTAAAAACAATAAGTTCTGGATTAAACAATTTAATTAAGCTGTCCACACCAATTCCCAAATAAGTCATGGCTTCATCTACTATTTGCAAAGCAAGTTTATCCTTTTCTTTTGCCGCATTTATTACAATTTCTGCTGTTATTTTCTCTAAGTTACCTTGGACGCTACTAGTTATGCTACTTTCCTTACCCGCATCTATTTTACCTTTCGCAATTTCAGCGATACCATAACCCGAAGAAAGTGCTTCGATACATCCTCTAATTCCATCTGCATCTCTATGTGGACTATTATGGTCTACTATTATATGCCCAAACTCACCTGTAAAGCCCCGATTACCAACGAAAGGTTCCCCATTAATAATGATACCGGCTCCAATACCGAAACCTACGTTAACACAAATAAAATTCTTATGTTTTTTCCCTACACCATATAGTAATTCTCCTAAAGCCGTAACGCGCGAAACATTATCATAGAAAATAGCTATTTTTAGATATTTTTTTAACTCATCTCGAAGGTTAACTTTTTTCCATTTGAACATAGGTGAATATTCAATAACACCAGTTTTAATGTTAATTAAACCAGCAACGGCCAGCCCAACACCCAGTATTTCATCTTCTAAAAGTTTAGAACGTTCTATTAGTTTATTAATAAGCCCAACTACCTGTAGGCTTATCTTTTCAAAACCACCTTTGAGATCAGTAGGTGTTTCAATTTCTGTTAAAAACTTTCCATCTAAGTCCGAGATTACCGCCCTGATACTAGTTGAACCCAAATCAATGCCAATGACGAAATTATTTGAACCATCAAATTTAATTAGCTTTGGAGGTCTGCCTCCGGTCGAATCTCCATCACCGACCATGCGCACCAAATTACTATCCATCAAACTGTCCACTATTCTAGTTACCGTGGGTGCACTAAGTTTAGTTTTTTTTACAATTTCAGCTCTTGAAACCTCCCCTGATATCCGAATCAAACTCAATACCTCTGTTTTATTAAGCTTATTTATATACGAGACATCCTTTCTTAAACCTCTTGAATCGTTCATAGAATTTTAATTTTCAAATGATAAGTTAATAAATTAATTATATCCATGTAAACGGATTCCTTAAATAGGCCCTTCTCCATTAAAAAAATAGAATCACAAAAAAACCAGATTAAATCTGGTTTTTTTGTGATTCGTCTGGGGTTCGAACCCAGGACCCTCTCCTTAAAAGGGAGATGCTCTACCAGCTGAGCTAACGAATCATAACTATTTTTAACAAAAAAACATTGGTTTGTTGACCTTACCTTTAGTTAATTTGCGGTGCAAACCTATGTAGCCATTCTACAAAATCAAACTAAATGAAATATAAGTTTTTATTATTTTTATTATTTCCCATTTTGACCGCCTCAGACAGCAGCGCTAATCCCAAATTATTTAAAGCCGATTCTCTATTCAGATCAAAGAAATACACTGAATCAAAGTCAATATTCAGTGAGATAACTGCAACGGGTAAAGCAAGTCCTGCCCTTTTCTTAAAAATGGCTTACATAGACGAAGGACTTGGTGACTATGTTCAAGCACTCTTTCATTTGAATAGTTATTATTCGATGACTTCAAATGAACAAGCATTAGATAAGATGAGAAATATTGCAGAGAAAAAAGACTTGATGGGTTATGAATATTCAGATTATGATTTTTTTAGAAATTTATTGACTGAATTTAAAATAGAAATTGAAATGACCCTGTGTTCGATTTTACTGCTTTTAAGTTTTTTGAGCTTCCGGAAAAAACGAGCAATGAAAGCTTTTAGACCCATCATTTATATCCAAATAGGTTTGATTTTTATCTTAGGCCTGTTGGTCAACGATTTATTTAAATATGACCGAGCCATCATCAACTCTGACAACGTCATCCTTATGTCCGCACCTTCTGCGGGTGCTGAACCCGTAGAGATTATTGAAAAAGGTCACCTCATTGAGGTATTAAGTAGACATGATACGTGGGTGAAAATTCTATGGTATGATCAAGAGGTTTTTATCAAAACTCAAAAACTATTGTTTATTTGAGTAGCATTAAATAACCGTTATAATCGGTTTTTGAAAAGTTTAAAAGATAATAATAGACCCCCGAGGGTGCTCCCTTGCCCTCCCAAACAAAGGATCGTTCTTTACTAAAAAATACCTGAACGCCTACACGATTGTAGATGGCCACATACTCAAAAGTATCTTCACAATTATCCGGTGGTAAATTTTGACTGGCATCATCATAGCCCGATAAGCTGAATACATCATTAAATCCATCTCCATTCGGCGAAAAGGCATTTGGAGGTAAAAACCCTTTAAATTTATCCTTATTTTCTAATATTTCAAAGCGTATTCTCGTCGTATCGTATGCTGACAGTGGACAATGATCATCCTCTGCAATAAAAATTAAATCATAAGTTGAAGCTTCACCCTTTCTCAATAGGGAACATTCTGGTTGCCAATACAATGTAGTAGCTACCGAACCCTGTCCCATTTGGGTCTCCATCTTTAAGGACGGAGAACTGGGCCTTCTAAACGTTTCAGAAAAGCCCAAACTGATGCTATCCGCCGTATTTAAATCAAATGCCTCAATCTGTAGACTATAGACTTCATTTACCTCTAATTGTATAGGTTCAAATCGATCAATAACCGGCCTTTGGTTCACTGGCGCAACTACGTTGACTACAAACCTCACCGTATCCGTATTGGTAACATTACATTTGTCTTCATCTTCAGCCAAAAAAAAGAACTCGAACCGATCTACACCAGAAGCGGATAAATAAGCACAGTCAGCCATCCAGTTAAAATCAGCTTCAGTACTACTTTCAACTATCTTTTCTTGAAAAACTACACCTATGGCATAAGGGTTGAACCCTACCCCATCCAAACCTAAGCGGATAAGATCTCCATCTTCATCTTCACTGAAAATAGTAAAATCTAGGATTTCCTTTGGCTCAATGGTCACCTCAAAATTTGGATAGCTTGGAACAGAAATGATCGGAACGGTATTGGAAGGAAGATCTACAGATAGATCATATTGGGCAAAATTAAGGTTTGAATTTTGACAGATATCCGCATCTTCTACCCTTACAAAAACATCAAACTGCTGTCTCATTGAGAAATCATATACACCACATTGCGTATCCCAAACCAAAACTGCCCCTAAATTACCTGCAGCACTGTCTGTTTTTTCCAACGAAAATCCATATATACTAGGATCTGCAACCCCAGTTATGAAATAATCAACACTCAAATCATCTAGGTCATCATCACTGGCAAGGATGGGAAATTCTATACGCTCACCTTCTGAAATGATTGTATCGACATACGTAACCTCATAGGTAGGAAAAGTATTGGGTGGGGGCTCCACCTGTATGCTCAAACGTAAGGTGTCTAGTTGAGGTAGTGGACAGGCATCATCTCCGGCAATTAAATCGACAATGAAAGGTATGTTGGTAAGCGGTGGACAGCCCGGCGCACAAACCTCAATGATCAATGAATCAGATTCAACATTTTCATAGATATTAAATTCAAAAATATCATTTACCTCTTCCTCGAAATTAACGCCTTCCGCCCTTAAACTGATGGTTTCTCCAGGACTGATGTTTCTCACAATAAAGTCAAAACATTTATCATCCGATAGGCTATAATACAATACCTCTGCCTCTGGAATAAAATCTTCATTATCAGGAATTTGAACGCCCACTATTGGAGGATCAGGAGGATCACAACCTTCAGATCTTACCAGCAGTTGAAAATCCCGTTGTACGTGACCTATTTTTAACCCTGCTCTATATTCCTCAACTACCACAGAGAACAAATATAATCCCGATGCACTTGAATTCACACTTAATAACCCACGGTCACTTATGGAGAGGCTGGGATCTCCTGTAATCATATGATCCAAATCATAGCCCTCCGCAAAAAATACCAACGGATGGGGTGCGGGCTGGGGAATAGGCAAGGCGACCGCGGAAGATGAATTCAAAGGCGTAGCCAGTGAATAAACCAAAGAATCGCCATCGGGATCTATTCCTGTAAATTCTGTATAATAAAGTTGATTGATACAAGCATAATCTCCCAAAGGGGCAAATAACTGTGGTGAAGAATTGACGAATGCCTGATTATCCACCCCCCATAATGGAGGTATTTCAGTAACATATTTCATACCTGTCCCCCCTGGATTTATGATGTTTTTAATTCCTGCATTCCTACAGCAACGCTCCCAAACGAGGGAATAACCTCCAGCATCAGCATAATCTTCAGGATTTAAAGTCACCGCCCCACTCCAAATTATTCTTGAGGTAATCAATTGCTCCCAAGAACATTCTGGATTGGTATAATTTACTAAGAATTCAGCCTCTAGATTCAATATATGATTGGACATTTCTGCCCCATCTGAATTTCTGAAAATATATACCCGAACTTGACTTTCTGGATTGGGATTATCCGTTTGAAATCGATCAAAATACTGAACTAAATTGATCCGATATTCACCTGAAGATATCGTCTCAAATTCAATCTCCCCTCCCACTATATGATAAGCCATACCAGGAACTGTCAAAAAAATAATAATGAAAGAAAAAAGATTTTTCATCCTGAGAAGTAAAGTCAGCTAATCTAACTTAGATTCCAAGAATGAGCAAAAATTGGAACGCTAATCCATCACAATTATTACTTTTGCGCAACATGAGGAAAGTAGAGATGATTGAAAAACTAGAAATCACAGGCATTTCTTCCACGGGAAAAGCGGTCGGTCGAAAAGATGATTTGGTCATTTTTGTGAATCAAGGGGCGCCAGGAGATGTTATAGATGTCATGATCGTAGGCAAAGAAAAAAAAATTCTGATTGGATCTCCTGTATTTTTCCATAAAAAATCTCTCGACAGAACCGACCCTTTTTGTGAACATTTCGGTATATGTGGTGGATGTAAATGGCAACATCTTAACTATCCTGCACAGTTAACATTCAAAGCCGCACATGTGAGGGAAAATCTCAAGAAAATAAGCAAAATGGAACTGCCGGAAGCCGAACCTATCATGGGATCAGCCGAAACGGATCATTATCGCAATAAATTAGAGTATACCTTCTCTAATAAAAGATGGCTGACCCAGGAACAGATTCAAACGGATGAACCCATCAATAAAAATGCTTTGGGCTTCCATATTCCAAGAATGTTTGATAAAATATTGGATATCAATCAATGTCATTTACAGCCTAGTCCTTCGAATGAAATCAGGTTGGCACTCAAAAAATTTGCAGATACTGAGTGCTTCACTTTTTACGATATCAAAAAACAGCAAGGCTTGTTGAGAAATCTCATTATTCGCACGACCACTACAGAAGAGACGATGGTCATCGTCCAATTTGGAGAAGCCGATGAGGAAAAAATAAAAAAGGTAATGCAATTTCTTGCAGGACAGTTCCCACAATTGACCTCTTTGCTATACTTGGTAAATTTGAAAAAAAATGAAACCATTTACGATCAAAATATCCTGACCTATGCAGGCAAAGATTTTATCAACGAAAAAATGGGAGACTTGCATTTTAAAATTGGTCCAAAGTCCTTTTTTCAAACCAACCCCAAACAGGCCTATGAGCTTTATAAAAAAATTGACGCATTTGCCGATCTGAAGGGTAATGAGCTTGTATTTGATCTTTATTCAGGTACGGGAACCATCGCCAACTTTCTTGCTAAAAATAGTCGTAAGGTCATCGGAATAGAATCGGTTCCTGAGGCCGTTGAAGATGCTCATTTCAACTCGAAACTTAATCAAATTGACAACACCGAATTTTATGCAGGAGACATGAAAGATATGCTCAGTGGTTCTTTTATTAAGGCACACGGACGTCCTGACCTGGTCACCGCGGATCCTCCCCGAATGGGCATGCATCAAAATGTCATCAAGGCACTCAATCAATTGAAACCTGATCGTATCATCTACGTCAGCTGTAACCCGGCCACACAAGCACGAGATATGGAGCTTATGAAGGATCATTATGAAGTGATTAAAACCCAACCAGTGGATATGTTTCCACATACCCAGCATATTGAAAATATTGTATTATTAAAATCAAAATAGTATGCATAACGACCCAGAGCTCAGTCCTAAATTTTTAGGTAAAATATCCTCTGATTTTGTCAAGGTATCCGACCATTTAAAGGAAGCTAGCTATCAAATCAGAAAAAGAGATTTTTCTAAATTTCCTATTTTTGTAATTTCTCAGGAGGCCATCCCTTTGGGTTCCCTACTCTATGAAAAAAATCAAATGGCCAATGAGTGGACCTATCATGCCTCTTTTGCTGAAGAATTTGTGGAACGTAAGCTGATCGAAAATATGAAAGATTTCATGGCGGTTTACAAAGATCCGGATGAATTCTGTTGTCTCTTCGTCTTACATCCTGATTTCACAAACTTTACATTTATTCCTTATCCTGATGATGATGATCAAAACGTAGAATAGACCTTAAGAAAGCTGAAAGTAAGTTCTACATGCCTGCAATTATTAATTTGCATTTACTAGGATATCGAACTCACTGATTTTTACCAGTTCAGGTAAGTTAGAAATGTCATACTGATACATGACCTGTTCTCCAACTACCAAAGCCGTGGGGTAACTCACAATCACATCATAAGCAAAATCAATAGGATAGGTAGCTCGGATAGAGGGTGCAGTACGGTCTGCAATGTCTACCACCTTCACCCCTGCCGTTCCATCACACACAATGAGGTGATCTCCTATTACGGCAAGTCCGTGAGGATTGTACAAAATATGTCTACCTACAACACTTAAGTTCTGTGAATCCTGAATATCAATGATCTGTAATTCATTCAAATCTGTCCAACAATTGGTTCCTCCCCTTAACGTCACATAAGCATATGCTTCGTCTGCTACCACAGGATCACAACTCCTAAAATGTTCAATCCTATTGATGTAACTTGGATTACCTGCATCAGTTACATCATACATCAACATTCCGTTGGTAGACCCCACATATAAAATGTCATTCAATCTAAACAGCGTTTCTGCCCAAGTCTCGGTATCTAATTTCCCCCAACGTTGAGGTTGATGACTTGAGGTCAATTCAAATAAAACCAATTCATTAAAACTGATGGTATATAAAAATTGATCAATAGGTAAAAATCTTGTCATCGAACCAGCCGTGCTTACTTGTCTTGAGCCACCATCGTCAACTGACATCTCCTGAGAATCCCTCACGGCAAAGTCTTCGTAATACATGCCGCTGCTTTCTACTTCCTCTTGCCTAATTTCAATCTCCCAATCCAGCACAATCCCTTGGGACATATCTAAATTTTCATATCCTACACGATCATAGTCATAAGCTTCCAGCTCTTCCCAAGAGGGATAATTCCAATATTGATCAAAATAGAATACATCTTCCACCGTATAATCTTCCAAAAGAATAGGTTCATCTATATTACTGATATCCAACACTACAAGTGCTGAGAACATATCAGCATATATATGATCATCTACAATGGCCATATCTATATTACCAGGCAGTGAAATAAAGGATTTATTGATGGGGTTGCCCGGATCGGTATTGTCAACAATATGAATACCCTTATTTGGACTATTTACAAATACATAATCACCATAAGTAATCACTTTTCCAGATTGGGCATAGTCCATAGGAGGATCTATAGAGATGTCCATGGTCAGCTCTTCAACCGTGGCAAAAATGGGTTTAAAATAGGCCACATCAGCCGTTTCTGTTCCATTCATTAACTCACATCCTGAGAAGATGAAGCTGAACGCAATCATGACAATATACAATAGTGGTGCAATACGTTTCATCGTGAAATCTTTTAATTTAAATAATTATAAATCAATAAGTATGCCAACATGCCTACCCCAAGAATATTATTGTAATATAAAAAGATTTATTATTAATATTTTTTACAAAAAGACTTTATGCCTACTTTTCAATATTAACCATAAAGTCAGCACATCACTTAGTTTATTCTATTATTTCCAGTATCCATCAATAATGCTGAATGGGGTATAGCTAGAATGGCTGAATGGGGTTGCTATGAAACTAAGGTTTTAGGAGCAGATGGGACTGCTATAAGTACTGGAGCGCAGAATACGCTAGATATTTTGACTGGATGCAGCGAGGATATAATAGCAGCAAAACTCTATCCTAATTATGAAATAACAATTGATGGAATCACCTATGATGATTGGTTTTTAACTTCTAAAGTGAAACTAAATTTATTGTACATTAAAAAAGAAACGGTAGGTGACTTTGCTGAATCCGCCTATTACAGTTCTTCATAAGATAATAACATCAGTGCGTGGTATCATAATTTTATTGATGGCATCCAGGGCAAAGTTTTAAAAAATATTAAGCAAAGCGGACGTGCTATCAGGTCTTTTTAAATCTTTTCTTCCAAGATCGTCTTTGGCATCTTAGTTATAGGTCAAAACACCTTCCTCTTTCTTGATTTTCTACCACTTGATTCTCCTGTCAAAGCCTTCATTATGTTTTCATAACTAGGAATCCCTCCTTCGGATGAGAATAATTTACTAAGGGTAGAGAGAATTCATTAGTTTTGATTTCAACCATGAAACACATCAAGCTCCTCCTTTTCCAAGTCTTTGACCCTACCCTCATTAAATACATTAAAACAAAACCCTATAGAATATAGAATGAGATTAATCATTGAACTAATTAGCGTAGGTGCCATTATTGCCTCACTTATCTTTCTTGGAATTGAAGGAAACCAAAGCAATCAACTTGCAAAAGCTACCATTAGGCAAGCACTAAATGAAAGAGATATGGAAATCTATAGAGTACAGAGGATGAAGAAATAACTTACAAGGAAGGCGAATTTGATGGATTAAGTACTGAATGGCATGAAAATGGACAGAAGAGAGAAGAAACAACTTATTAAGGATGGGAAAGAGATCTCTGAACAAGACTGGAATGATGATGGTTCTCTCAAGAATTGATCAAGATTGAGATAATCGCTTGGACAGAACCAAAACCTAATTTTACAAAACGTATTGATTGACCTGATTTCTCACCCTCAAAAATCGTTCCTCCCAAGATAGTCTTTAGCATCTTTGCGGAAGGGTATTAAACATTATCTATAGAGCTCATATAAACCCCAATAAAGCATTCTATTTTGATCTCAATGTATGATGAGATAATGATTCTGTTTGGAACTAATGACTAAATGGAATTTCAACTTTAGTCTGATCCCATGCTAGCTTTAAAAGAGCTTTATTTTTCTCAGTGTTCTCAAATCTCATAGAAAATACCTCAATTATTTCAGGGCTCGGCACCACTTTCTGGGTGATCCTAAGAGCATCCTCTTTAATATCATATTTGTAAGCTCCCCAAACATTTAAACGATTACTGAAAATTATTGTCCATTGATGTTCTTCGGGTATGGTATATAGTGTATAGGTCCCTGCAGATAACGTATCTGCACCAAATATTAAATCTTGGTAAGCAATAAATTCATTAGCTTCATTAGCTCCAGTTCTCCAAACTTTTCCATAAGGAACCATTTCACCAAAAACTTCCCTACCATTTTTTTTAGGTCTTCCAAATATAATTCGAGCAACTATACTATCCCCTGAGAAATCTTTAAATGTTTTCTTGTATGCAAAACCATCAGGATAATAAATCATGTCCATTGAACTTTTGTCAAGACCATTAAATTCTTGATTTTTCCGTTGTTTATTTTCTTGTAAAGAACATGATGTGAAAAATATTAAAGCCATTAATGGGGCAGTTATAATGTATTTTTTCATAATTATCAGATATATGGGATTGTGTAAATATTGAAGCTAATCGTATAAGGGATTATTTTTAATGAATATTATTGGCTTAGATTATAATCAATAACCAAGATATGAAAAGTTTACGTTATTTGAAATTATCTTGGTTTGAAGGATTACTATTAAATAATTTAGCCCTCATCAAGTACAATAGAAATTTCTTTTTCGAGCTCATTTAAACTCTTCCTATATAAATCCAAAAACATTAGTTTGATACCCAGATACCTTCTTATCATTATTAGTTTGGCTTTAAATTTTTCATCATTTTGAATAGCTTCATCAAGGATCCCGAGATAAGCATTAAAATCGACATCCAAATCATCCGTTGCTAAAATAAATTTTGGATGATTTGTTGACAAAAAAGGCAAAAAGCTTTGTTTCAGCTGTTTTTCATATTCAACGGTCGTCTCAACATAGGAAAAAGAAGTATTATGAAGTCTACTTAATATTTCCTTGATTTTTTCTGAATTCACATATCTTAAATCTCCCGAGTTTATTATTGAATAATATCTATTCATAGGTGGATCAAAAACTCTATAGATTAAAAAGAAGGTCTCAATTCTATATTTGCTTTGTGTTAAGGTTAAGATAGAATCAACATCCAAAACTCCATTTCGAGGATAGAGGAATTGGTCAAGTAGGCTTATATCTTTCTGCCAAGTAGCTTCTCTCTCTTCACAATATTCTTTAATTTCATAAACCTCTCTTTGTAGACTAGATAATACATTAATACGTGCTTTTTCATCTTGAATGTCAATAGATTTTTCATTAAGCCAGAATGAAACAGTAATACTGAATACAATCACAATGAAATCTAATAAATACTTTGTAAAATGATTTTTTTTCAACGACTCTATATTAACCACATTCGCTTAGTTGCAATCTAAGAACAAGATATGAAATCTTCACATAACTTGAAATCATATACCTTTGAACGGTTGGGTTAATTAATATATTAAGCAAGTATGAGTAATGGGAAACCCACTATATACTACGGGGTGGGTAATATATCTAAAATCAAAATAGATTTTACTCCTTAATCAACCTGGTCGAAAAGCGATCACCACTCCTGTTCTCTAGTTTGATGATATAGACTCCCTCAC
>CAJXAT010000049.1 GCA_913050055.1 uncultured Flammeovirgaceae bacterium
ATTGCAAATCAATTAGTATCTTTACATGTTAACTTGTGATTAAATTAGTTTTAACTTGTGATTAAATTAGTTCCTTTTTCATAACTAGCCTAATTTTTTTTTAATCCCCAATTATGTCAAAATTACCCGAGCAAAATCAATTTGTTGATCTCTCTGACTATGGGAGACCCGCCGCAAGGGTGATCGCAGGGTCCTTGAGAAAAAGTAGTTTCACCCCTATTCACGTGACCTTTGCTTTTATTTTGAGTGGCCTAATTGCGATATATTGTATCCTGAATGATTTCCTTGTGTTTGCCGCTATTTTTCTAGTCATCAAGTCCATACTTGATGCTGCAGACGGCGAACTGGCAAGAATTAAAAAAACACCTTCCTATACAGGTAGGTACTTTGATTCAATCGCTGATATTATCCTGAATATGTTAATCATGATGGCCATATATAAAACTTCTGATGCCCGCATTTCAACCACTTTAATCGCTTTTTTTGGGTTACAATTACAAGGCACACTATATAATTATTATTACGTCATTCTCAGAAATAAATTGGGAGGCGATACCACCAGTAGAATCATTGAAAGTGAGGCGCCCACCGCAATGAAAGGGGAACAACAGAAAAATGTACAGCGCCTTTTTTATGTATATCACCTACTCTACAATTACTTTGACAGAATTATTTATGGGCTTGATAAAAATGCTACTGAAGGTAAAATATTTCCAAATTGGTTTATGACAGCGATTTCAACGCTGGGCCTAGGCTTTCAATTACTCCTTATCAGTCTCATGCTCATTTTAGGGTTGAAAGAATACATCGTTCCCTTTTTTATAGGCTACACTTTCTTAATTGTACTGTTTATTGGGATAAGGAAAATTTGGTTAGGGTAGATTTGTATAACCTTATCTAAATTTCTTGATTTGTTGCAGATCTTTATTTTCCATTCAATGGGCTTCGCCCTCTATTATCGTTTAAGAAATCTATAAATGATTCTGGCTTTGCAAGATGAACGACCCGCTCATTTTGTATTAGCGACACAAAGTTTTGCGGATTACCTGAAATCAAAAATGGTATTTTAGTCGTTTCCAGTACTTTTTCAATTTGCCTTACCGTCCTGTCTGCCTTTGGTGCCACAAACATAGACATTATGAAATCTGCATTTACAATACTTAAAACCTCATGAATATTTTCTCCCGGCACATTTTGACCTAAATAATATACTTTAAATCCTCTTTCTGCAGCGATGAAGGAAGCCAACAAAAGACCTACCTCATGGTGCTCATCTTCAAGGAGGAAAAAAACGATTTTTTTGGCATGGGCAGGAGGATGTGGAATCGCATCAATGGCACTGATGATTTTTTTCCTTATCAAGCAGGAGATAAAATGTTCCTGTGCAGGCATGGTTTTTTGTGTATTCCACAAAATACCTATATAGTGAAGAAAGGGATAAATTAAATCTCTGACGGTACCCAGTAAGCCTTTTCGAATGACATGGAGCTTGAATATTTCGTCAAACTTCATTTCATCCATAGTCAGCATGGCCATTGTCAAGGATTGTATGCTCTCTTTTTTTTCCTGATCTCCATCTTGATCAGGAAGCGCCAAAATTTGATCAACCAACGCATGAATTTTGTCGTCAGACATTTTTTCAACTTTGGATATTTTATGTCCATTTCTGAGTAGAATGCCGAAATTTACTAATTGAATGAGTTGAATATCTGAAAAAAATCTGATGTTGGTTTCAGTACGACTAGGATTTAAAAAGCTATAACGCCGTTCCCAAATCCGTAACGTGTGCGCTTTAATCCCCGTTAAGGCCTCTACTTGAGCCATAGAATACGTGCTCATAATATGATTTATGAAAGAAAAATAATTACTAAAATAAAAACTGAAAAAAATAAATTTTAGTTCAAAACTAAAATAATTCTTACATTCATCGCTTCTGTGAACAAATTAGCAGAATTTTATGTTTAAAAATTACATGTTATTTCCTTAATATAAGAAGATGCGCATTAATTCTTAGGTCAAAAAAAAACATATCATCAATTCACTCAATTTTAAGTATGGCATTTTACCAATTTTCCGTAGAACAACACATTGCCGCTAACCTCGAAAAAGTATGGGAATTCATTTCTTCTCCCTCAAATCTTAAAAAAATTACTCCCAAAGAGATGGGATTCAATATCACTTCAAAAGATGACAATATCAAGATGTACCCGGGCATGATCATCACCTATAAAGTAAGTCCCTTTCTGGGCATAAAAATGAACTGGATGACAGAAATCACTCAGGTAAAAGAAATGGATTATTTTATCGACGAACAAAGAGTGGGACCTTATAAGATGTGGCATCATCAGCACAAACTGATTCCTGACAATAAAGGAGTTAAAATGGTTGATTTAATTACCTACATCCCACCCTTTGGTTTCATTGGAGCGATAGCCAACACCCTAATCATTAAAAATAAACTTAAAGAAATTTTTGATTACCGAACCATAGCGGTAAACAAAGAGTTTAATATTTTAGCAAGTTAAATTTAAACACATGGCGAAGAAAAATAAGTCTCAAAAAGACATCATCACAGCGTACATGCAGCATGTACTAGAGCACAGCAGCACTCCGGAATCAGTTTATAAGTTTGGTAAGGACAATGGTTTTACCGAAGCTGAATTCTATAACTTTTTTGGTACCTTCGAATCGCTGGAAAAATCTATTTTCAGCAACTTTTTTGACAATACCATGATACTTCTTGAGAAAAATGAGGAGTTTCAAAATTTTGACGCTCAAAATAAACTACTCAGCTTTTATTTCACCTTCTTTGAAGTTCTAAAAGCCAATAGAAGTTATGTCATCATGACCCTCTCATCGAGCAAAGCTAATCTCAAGACACATGGCGTATTGGTCGGTTTAAAAGAATTATTCAAGAAATTTGTAGATGGATTGGATATCCAAACATTGGATTTAAAACAAGAAAAATTGGAAGAAGTAAAGCAGAAAGGGCTTTCCGAACTCTCTTGGCAACAATTGTTATTTACCATTAATTTTTGGATGGAAGATGCCAGTGCATCTTTTGAAAAAACAGATATTTTTATTGAGAAATCGGTAAAAACGAGTTTTGAACTAATGAATATCACCCCACTGAAAAGTCTGTTGGATTTAGGTAAATTTTTTGTTAAGGAGAAAATAATGCGGAAAAATTAAATGGAGACGATCGATCAAATTCCAATAACAAAAATTCAGCGAGCAACCAAAATTGTTAAGACTGGAGCGAAAGTGGGTGTTAACTATATCAAATACTACGGCAACCGCCTTACTCAAAATCAGGAGCAAGCTAAAAAAACATTAAACAATGACAATGCAGATGATATCTATGATGGCCTTAAAAATCTAAAAGGTAGTGCGTTAAAGGTAGCCCAAATGCTGAGTATGGAAAAATCTATCATGCCTGCGGCATACGTAGAAAAATTTTCACTTTCGCAGTTTTCTGTACCCCCATTGTCCCCCGCACTTGTCAATAAAACTTTTAGAAAATATTTCGGAAAATCTGCTCATGAAATTTTTGATAAGTTTGACACTACTTCTGTCAATGCCGCAAGTATTGGTCAAGTACATCAAGCTGAAAAAGGCGGAAAAAAAATAGCTGTCAAGATTCAATATCCTGGGGTTGCAGGAAGTATCAGCAGTGACTTGTCTTTGATCAAACCTATCGCTATCCGAATGTTCAATATTAAGGGCAAAGATTCCGATAAATATTTTAAAGAAGTAGAAGAAAAGCTCATTGACGAAACCAACTATATTCTTGAGGTCGATCAAAGTATTGAAATTGCAAAAGCATGCAAACACATTCCCCACATGAGGTTCCCTGAATATTACAAAGAACATTCAACCGACCGGATCATCAGTATGGAATGGATGAATGGACTCCACCTTACGGAATTTGCCGCTCAAAATAATGATCCTGGATTGGCTAACAAATTAGGCCAAGCACTTTGGGACTTCTACATGTATCAAATTCATGTCCTAAGAAAAATGCATGCCGATCCACATCCTGGTAATTTCTTGGTCTCAAAAGAGCAAGAGCTCATCGCTCTTGATTTTGGTTGTATAAAAAGTTTACCTGATGCGTTTTATTATCCTTATTTCATGCTCTCAGAGAAAGAAAATATCAATAACAAAATCCTTTTTGAAAAGAAACTTTATGAGCTCGAAATATTAAGACCAAATGATTCAAAAAAAGAACTTAATTTTTTCAAAGAGGTCTTTCATGACCTGCTGAGCTTATTTACCCAACCCTTCCATACCGATTATTTTGACTTTTCAAACAAAACCTTTTTTGATGCCCTCTCAAACATGGCACAAGAATTTGCTCAAAAAACCGAATTAAGAAGATATAATGGAAATCGCGGGTCAAAACATTTTATATACGTGAATCGTACCTTTTTTGGTTTATATAATCTGATGCATGAGCTAAAAGCGACACATATTGAAATAAAAAGTCCCATGACGCTAAAAAAAATAGCCTAACCTATGATTACTGCCAAAATTGCTCCTAGGCAACCCAAGCCGGAATTTTATCAATTGAAGGCAGAAAATGTTACTGGAGATGAGATTCAATTTGATCAATTTAATGATAAAATAGTGTTGATTGTAAACACAGCAACACGTTGTGGTTTGGCACCTCAATTTAAACAGCTCGAGAAGTTACATCATAAATATCAATCCAAGGGGCTAGTCATTTTGGGCTTTCCTTGTAATCAATTCATGTCTCAGGAACCTGAATCGAATGAGACAATGGAAACTTCCTGCCTTTTAAAATACGGAGTCACCTTTCAATTAATGTCAAAAATAAAAGTAAATGGCCCCAATGCACATCCCGTATTTAAATACTTAAAGAATGAAATATCTGAACTATTTGGAAGTCGAATCAAGTGGAATTTTACCAAGTTCTTAATCTCCAATGAAGGAATACCCTTTCGTAGATATGGACCCTATACACCACCCAATGCCCTTGAGAAAGACATAAAAAAGCTTATCTTGAGAAAGAAGAAAGTTTGACATTTACCGCATGAAAATATTACTAACGGGAGCTACAGGCTACATAGGAAAAAGACTACTCCTCGAATTAATATATCATGGCCATCACATAGTTTGTACCGTTCGAGACAAAAATAGATTTTCGGCACCCACTTCTATTTTAGATAAAATAGAGGTCATTGAAGTCGATTTCTTGGATTTCAAGTCTCTAGGAAAGATACCTCAAGACATTGAAGGAGCTTATTATCTGATGCATTCTATGTCCAACACCCATGATTATGAAAATTTAGAGAAACAATCTGCTATCCATTTTCGTGAAATTATGAAAAACAAAGACCTGAAACATGTAGTTTACCTCAGTGGAATTACCAATGAGGACTCATTGTCAGCACATTTATCATCGCGACGTACGGTCGAGCATGAATTGAGCCTAGGTTCTTATCCTTTGACCACTTTACGTGCAGGTATCATTATAGGTTCGGGCAGTGCTTCTTTTGAGATCATTCGTGACTTGGTCGAAAAATTACCCCTCATGATTACCCCCAAATGGCTCAATACCAAATGTCAACCTATAGGAGTTGACAATGTCCTAGATTGTCTTGTCAAAACCTTAGGGAATGAGAAAACCTATGATAAAAATTTTGACATTGGAGGTCCCGAAGTCATGACCTACAAAGAAATACTTTTAGGATTTGCAAAGGCTCGAAACTTGAAGCGATTCATCTTTACCGTGCCCATAATGACTCCAAAATTATCCTCTTACTGGCTCTACTTTGTTACTTCCACCTCTTTCAAATTGGCTTCTGCCCTCGTAAGTAGTATGAAAGTTGAGGTAGTATGTAGAGACCTTGAATTACTGAAAATTATAAATATTGAACCCATCAAATATCAAGAAGCACTCAAAAGAACGCTTTCAGAAATTGTAGAAAATAGGATTGTATCCAGCTGGAAAGATTCCCTGATCAGTAGTGCATTTAATCTCAATATCTCCGAATTTCTTCAAGTACCCATTTTTGGCTGTTTTCAAGATAAAAGATCCAATAAAATATCACATAAGCAAGAATGCGTTGATCGTATATGGCGTATTGGAGGTCAGAGAGGTTGGTATTATGCCAATGTGTTGTGGAAATTGCGAGGGTTTATAGACAAACTGTTCGGAGGGGTTGGACTGCGTAGAGGTAGAACGCAAGAAGATATTCTCCATGTTGGGGATGCCATAGATTTTTGGCGTGTTTTATATGCGGACAAAGAAGAAGGTAGATTACTCTTATTTGCTGAAATGAAACTCCCTGGGGAAGCCTGGTTAGAATTCAAAGTTAAAGGAACCTATTTAGAGCAAACGGCTACTTTCAGACCCAAAGGTGTTTGGGGTCGACTTTACTGGTATGCTGTTTTTCCCTTTCATGGTTTTCTCTTTAAAGGCATGTTAAATAATCTTACAAAATAAATGAAAATTGCTATTTTTTGGTTCCGAAGAGATCTTCGACTTGAGGATAACACTGCGCTTCATGCAGCGTTAAAATCAGGTAACCAAGTACTTCCCATATTTATATTTGATCAAGATATCTTGTCCGATTTGCCAAAACAAGATGCCCGATTGGGTTTCATTCATGATTTATTAACAGACATCAACTCAAGGCTTCATCCATTTGAAAGTGGGGTACAATGTATGTTTGGTTGTCCACTTAGCATTTGGAAGTCTTTGATAGAGAGTTACGACATCACCTCGGTGTTCATTAATAAAGACTATGAACCCTATGCACGGAAGAGAGATCAAGAAATTGCCGCATTACTCTCAGAAAATGGTATTGCCTTACATACCTTCAAGGATCAGGTTATTTTTGAAGAAAACGAAATTTTAAAGGCAGATGGCAAACCTTATACTGTTTTTACTCCCTATAAAAATAAATGGCTTTCTTATTTCAGCAAAGAAATGTTATCATCTAAAGCTTCAAACTTCAAAGCCCTCTATAAAAAAACGCAAGCTTTACCCACTTTGAGTAGTATGAATTTCAAAGTTGCCACCATAAAGGTCAAGCCTTATGATCTCTCATCACTCAACGAATACATCAAAAGTAGAGACTTACCTAGTACCGATAATACGAGCTATCTGAGTCCACATTTGAGATTTGGGAGTGTCAGTGTTCGGAAAATAATCGGTACGCTTAAAGAAACAGATGCGGTCTTTTTAAGTGAATTGATCTGGCGCGAATTTTTCATGCAAATAATCTACCATTTTCCAAGGGTAGTCATTGAGAACTTTAAGGTGAAATACAATAGTATTGTTTGGAGAAATGATGAACAGGAATTTGAAAAATGGTGTGCAGGTAAGACGGGTTATCCTATGGTTGATGCGGGCATGAGACAATTGAACGCCACGGGATATATGCATAATCGCGCGCGCATGGTCACTGCAAGTTTTCTTTGTAAGCATTTACTCATTGATTGGCGTTGGGGAGAAGCCTATTTTGCTCAAAAACTTTTAGATTATGAGCTTTCTTCTAATAACGGCAACTGGCAATGGTCGGCAGGTACGGGCTGTGATGCTACCCCTTATTTTAGGGTATTTAATCCAACTTCTCAGCAACAAAAATTCGATGACAAAGGAATTTATGTCAAAAAATGGATCCCTGAATTAGATTCCTTTGACTATGTCCCCCCAATGATTGATCATAAATTTGCACGTGAAAGAGTCTTGAGTACCTATAAGATAGGCCTTTCATCCCATCAAGATTAACGTGCTCTGTACTTTAAGGCTTTAGGTAAAAAGGTTTCGGTCAATAAAATATTCAGCAAAACCAAGCCCATGCCGTAGAATACATCTTCTACTGGAATGGTAAAGATTCGGATACCTAAATTCTCAGCATTATTATACCAAACGATGGGTGCATCAATTAAACTACCCGTAAGCACACCGTTGACCATTAAAAAGGGAAACATAAGTAGGGCCCAAGCGATGTAAAACCTCCTCAACAATATAGGTTTTGATACAAAAGTGACTACCAATATCGTCAATGTAAAAAAAGCATTGAAAGCAGTGTAGGTTTTATCAAAAAAGACCACCACCATCAGTACTAAAATCAGAGCTAAAAAAGCACTGATCAGATTAGTCATACCTTTGGACAATCCACCCTGGGGAGCGATCGCTATCAATGTGTAATGAGAAAAAACACAAGCAAAAGGGATACATACAAAGAAGAGCACTTCTTCAATGGGCAACTGCCAAATACGCAGCGCCATAAGATAATATGGGTTAAAACCCCAAATTTCTTGCACAGTAAAATAAATATCCCAGCTGAGGTAAGCACACGCACTGAGGACCATCGCAGGAAAAAAAGCTTTGAATTTCTTATGAAATTTTATGCGAGGATGAAAACTAAAAAAAAAAGGTATAAAAATAGTTACAATATCTATTAACAAATATAAAAAATGCCTCATTTGCTCCACTCTGATTTGAAATACTTGAGTGGGACCAGGAGCATCCCAAAGCACTCACCATCCTCTTTCATCCGATTTTTATGATGTATTTTATGGGCTTTACGTATGGCACGCAAGTAAACATTATTTGATCTGGTGAAAATTTTAATTCTTTGATGTACAAAGATGTCATGCACCAAAAAATAACAAAGACCATAAGCTGCGATACCATAGCCAATAGCCATCAGATAAAAAATAGAGAAATGAGCACCTAATACGATACAGAGCATACTTGGGGTGGCAAAAATCAAAAAGAAACTGTCATTTCGTTCAAAAATATGTGCCTCATTTTCTCTGGTATGATGGTCTTCATGAAGATTCCATAATAGGCCATGCATAATGTATTTATGGGCAAACCAAGCTACGAATTCCATAAAAAAGAAAGTACTTACAAAAGCAATGATGTTCATCTAGACCAATATATTTTAACTATTCAAAATTAATCATTTATATCAAGTAAAAAAGCATTCAACCGACCCTGTTGTAAATCAGATAGACGTTTCCCATTTAATAAATTGTCACAAAATTTTTTTATCCACGTCATATTTAATCCTGAATTCAGGATATTATTAATATAAAATTCCAAATCTTTTTCAATACTTTCATCATAGCTTAAAAAGCTAGGTGCGTTGAGTTGAACTAGCAGTCGAAGGTATCTTAATTCTGGATTGTCTTTGTTTTGATCAATCGCCTTTTCAATTTTTTCTTTACCACTATTGAAATAATTCCATTTTTCTCCAGGCCAGAAAGCATTTTCTGCCATCATGGTCTCCGAGACTCCTACATAAGCCATGACCAAAGGATTTAAATCCCATTGCGCATCTGATTGTGTTTCATCTAAATAAGCCTGCGTAATTTTTTGACTGTGAAATTCCTCCCTGATACTCAAGTCAGGAATAAATAGTGCAGTTAATATGAGCCAAATAAAAATGAGTTTCAAACGAAATTAAATTTAACTTTTAAATAAGATTTAAAAAATAAATAAGTTTTCATGAAATTATTAACTCTTATTCTAGTTTCCAAAAGTCTTGATGACGGTGTTTTTTTTAATTTTACCAAAAGCTCGAAATAATATGAATAAGCAGTATAGACCCCTAATTTAGCAACTAAAGGTAACTGTGTAATTCCGATTTTCGCTACCTGAAAATCTTCCTGTATTTCTTTGATAATAACGTCTTTAGATGGTTCATCTAAGTTCTCCAAATCCACTTGGGGAAAATAAGAGCGATTTAACACATCTAGATCATTTTTAATATCTCTCAGGAAATTTACTTTTTGAAAAGCTGAACCCAACCGCATGGCACTTTCTTTTAGTGATTCATACAAGCTTTGATCTCCCTCGACAAAAACTTTAAGACACATCAAGCCGACCACGTCAGCAGATCCATATATATATTGCTTATACTCCTCCTGAGTACTATATTGCGATTTATAAAGATCCATTTTCATACTTCGCAGAAAAGCATCGACTAAGGCTATGTCAATATCATATTTAAGGATCGTTTCTTGAAAGGAATTGAGAATAGGATTTAAACTAATTCCTACCTTAAGTGCCGCATAAAAATCTTCTTCAAATTGCTTAAGTAATTCCTTTTGATTGTGCTCATGAAAGGTATCTACAATTTCATCTGCAAATCTCACAAACCCATAAATATTATGAATGTCTTGTTGAATGGTTGGAGACAATAGGTTTACAGCCTTATAAAAGGAAGTACTGTATTTTAGGGTTACTTCTTTACTACACGCCTGGGTCAATTCATTGTATAACAACGTCATGTTAAAACTTGTTTACCATATTTTGAGAGATCAGCTCCGCCGCAATTTTACCAGAAATCAAAGAAGGGGGTACGCCGGGTCCTGGGACGGTTAGTTGTCCAGTAAAATATAAATTTTTTACTTTTTTACTCATTATTTTCGGCCTTAAAAATGCCGTCTGAAATAAGGTATTGGCCAATCCGTAGGCATTTCCTTTATAAGAATTATAATCCGCTTTAAAATCATTGAGACAATAGGACTCCTTAAAGGAAATGAATGCTTTGATGGATTGCTTAGTGTGCTTTTCTAATCGTGCGAGTATCATATCAAAATACTTTTCTCGTAAGATTTCAGAATCTTCTAAGTCAGGTGCCAAAGGAACGAGGAAAAAACCACTTTCTCTACCCTCGGGCGCTACTGAAGGATCGGTCAAACTCGTAAAACTGGCATAAAATAAAGGAGCCTTCGGCCATTTAGGGTCGTCATATATTTCACTGGCATGGGCTTCAAAATCAGTATCAAAAAACAACATGTGATGTAGTATGCCAGTTAGTTTTTTATCAAAACCGACATAAAACAATAGTGAAGACGGAGCAAATGTTTTTTTCTCCCAATAAGATTCTTTGTAAGATCTTAGATCACTAGGCAATAACGTTTCTGTGTGATGATAATCTGCCCCACTCAGCACAACATCCGAGGGCGTCCATACTCCATCAATCACCAGCCCATTTGCAACACCATTTTCTGTCGCTATTTTTTCTACATTACTCCCTGTATGTATTTTCACACCCAGTGATAAAGCCAAAGTTTCCATGGCCTCCACTACTTTGTACATCCCTCCAATGGGATACCATGTACCCAAAACGAAATCTGCATGATTCATGAAATTATAAAAAGCTGGCGTATTTTGAGGTTTAGCTCCCAAAAATAACACGGGGAATTCCAAAATTTTTATGAGCTTTGGATTCTTGAAGCGTTTCCTTATTTGATTGCTAATGGGCACCACAAACTGATCTAGCTTCTTGACAGTTTCAAAGGTCACGAGTTCAAGCGGAGAAATACCTGGTTTATAAACTAATTTCTCAATAGCTATGCGATAATTATGGCCCGCATCTTCAAGAAGTTTAGCTAAAAGGTGACCCGCTCCCTCTTCTTCTTTTTCAAATATTTTGAAAATTTCTTCTAATGAATCTGGAATATCTATTGAAGTCCCATCTTCGAAATAAACCCTATAGGCTGGGGCTAGGCGTTTCAATTCATAGAAATCTGAGGTTTTATTCCCAAAATCTTGAAAAAACTTGTCAAAAACATCTGGCATCCAATACCAGCTAGGACCCATATCAAAAGTAAATCCTTCTTTGACCATCTTTCGAGCCCTTCCTCCTATAGATTTGTTTTTTTCAAATACCTCTACCTCAAATCCGGCCTTGGCCAAATAGCACGCAGCAGACAAAGAAGAAAAGCCAGAACCAATTATGTTGATTTTTTGCATATAAACAATAATACCCTGATTTAACTTAATAAAACAACTAAAAGTTCATATAAAACTGCAATATTTCTACAAAGATGATGTTTGTCTTGCTTTTTAATGAAAACCTTGCACTTAAACAATTTCAATTAAAAATTAAGTCGTTAGGTTTCAAAATCAATCCCAAACTAATTTCTGTATAAATTGAGCATCTATTTAATAGGAAGTAGAATATAAACCAAAAAAAGAACCCACAATAATCAAAAAATATGTCAAAAAAATTACTGTTCATCTCCTTTGTCGTTTCTCTCGGGGGATTTTTATTTGGGTTTGATGCGGGTATTATTTCAGGTGTGATGTCTTACGTCGGACCTGAATTCAATTTAACCGATGGGCAGATTGGATGGGTAGTTAGTGCACCTTCTTGGGCAGCCATGATCGCCATGATTTTTTCTGGGAGGTTGAGTGATCGTTTAGGACGAAAAAAAATGCTCTTATTGGTTGCTTTCCTCTATGCCGTATCGGCATTGCTATCAGCTTATGCGATTACCTATGAGATGTTGTCTCTGGCCAGAATGATTGGAGGGCTCGCGTTCGGTGCTGCTTTAATTTTGGCACCCATGTATATCGCTGAAATTTCAACAGCTGAAAATCGGGGAGTTTTGGTCTCCATACAGCAGCTAAACATTGTTTTGGGATTCTTTGCCGCTTTTTTGAGTAATTATTTTTTCAATAAATACAATAGCCCTGAGCATTTATTCTTGAATGATGAAAATGTATGGAGATGGATGCTCGGCGTAGAACTCTTTCCAGCACTGCTCTATTTTCTGGCATTATTCTTCGTCCCAAGGAGTCCTAGATGGCTTTATCTTAAAAATAAATACATAGAAGCCAAACAAGTCCTCAATCAAATTCACGGTAAAAATAGGGCTGAAAAGGAAATATCTTCGATAGAAAAAAGTATCGATAAAGACAAAGAATTACAGCAAGTCAAATGGACCGATATTTTAAAACCCAGTTTACGTTTTATTATGGTCTTAGGATTGGTAGTAGGTGTTTTACAACAAATTACAGGGATAAATGCCATTTATTTTTATGCTACCTCTATTTTTAAACAAACGGGTATAGGTACCGATGCTGCTTTTTCATCGGGCATCCTATTAAGCTCTGTTACTGTCATTTTCACCTTTATTACGATGTACTTAATTGATCGAGCAGGAAGAAGACCTTTACTGCTTGTGGGTACAGGGGGTATTGCCATAAGTTTACTTTTATGTGCTTTCGGCTTTAGTCAAGCTACATATCAACTTAAATTACAAGATATTTATCAGTTCAAATTCGAAAAGTCAGAAAACCTGATCCCTATTGCGGATAATGTATACCAAAATGATGTCGACTTTAAAGAAGAAATGAAAATCATCTTGGGAAACCGTACGTACTCTAAAAATGACGGCCTCATTCTTGAGGCAGCCACCCAAATAAATGCTACTTTAGTTCTTGTAGGTATTTTAGGATTTATCGCCTGCTTTGCCTTCTCACTTGGACCCGTCATGTGGGTCTTATTGTCTGAGTTATATCCCATTAAATATAGGGGAATTGCCATTGGCATTGTTGCCTTCGTTAATTCATTTATAAGCTCTGCCGTACAGCTTGTATTTCCATGGGAGTTATCAAACTTAGGTAACGCCATGAGTTTCTTCATCTTTGGAGCTCTTGCTGCGGTGGGCTTCTTTGTCTTATTAAAAATATTACCAGAAACCAAAGGAAAATCCTTAGAAGAACTTGAAACCGAATTGATCAAATGACCCTAAAATCAATTACCCCTATTCTCATTTTTTTAATAAGTTGTACCGCTAAATCATTGCGTCAAGAAAAAGAGGTCCAATTTCAAGAAGTAGACCTCATCTCACTCTCTACGACTAACTATTTCGAAATATCCACGGATGTGGAAGTGGAAGATGAACAATTTAAGACGACAAATCAGGGTTGGATCATTTTTGATTTGAACGTCTCTCAAGCGGGAAGGTATCAAGTAAAAATTTATGGCTCCGGTCACTCCGATGCAACTGTTTGTCTTGAAGATTATATAGACAATAAAGAAGCAAGACAATACAAGATTACAGGCCAAATTTCCTTTGATAAAAAGCTTGGTTATGGCCTTGTAGATGGTAGTCCGCTGAATATCGGTACACACAAAATCAAATTACATATAAAGGGTGCTACTAAAATTCAAAAAATAACATTTGATTTGTTGTCCGTTCATGAATACTCACCTCAAACCTATACCCAGCGTATGGAGGGTGAAGACTGGGCCATGGTCTGGTCTGATGAATTTAATGGATCTGAGATAGATACCTCAAAATGGGTGTTCGATGTAGGCAATTGGGGGTGGGGAAATGACGAAATCCAATATTATACCCAAGGAGATCAAAAAAATGCCAGAATAAAAAAAGGGAATCTCATTATAGAGGCTCTTAAAGATGTTCAAAAAAGTAGATGGACCTCTGCCCGCCTCACTACCAGAGGTAAAGTTTCCTTTTTGTATGGGAAAATAGAATTTAGAGCTCGTGTTCCCGACAGAAAAGGATATTGGGCCGCTGGATGGCTGTTAGGAGATAGCTACGTTGATGAAGGATCATGGCCATATTGTGGAGAAATAGATATTTTAGAAAATGTCGGTTATGAAATACATCCACTATCGGGTAATGGTATCGCCCACCTATCGGTTCATACTCCTGCTTATTATTTTAAACGCAACAATCAGATAACCAGTAAAACCGAGGTAAAAAATATGGTCGGTAGTTTTCATACTTACACAATGGAATGGAGTCCAAATGAAATGATAGGTCTTATTGATGGGGTGCCCTCTTATGTCTACGACAAAACAGCGAACGACCTAGAGTGGCCTTTTTATAAACCGCATAATTTAATTATAAATTTGGCCATAGGTGGGAATTGGGGTGGCGCTCAAGGTATAGATCCTAATCTCACCTCTCAAAAACTAATCATAGATTATGTGAGGGTATTCGAAAAAAGGTGATCCCCTAAACGCCTTGATTGATACTTGTGTAATCATCATAATAACGTTCTTTAATTTAATGCCTACTTCTAATTATAGAATGATCCCAAAGGAAAAGGCATTTAACTCAGGTCCTTTACCACTGGTGAAAACTTGATTTAAATCGTAATTCACAAAAAGATCCATTTCTCTCCAACCAACTCTACCTCTGAGTCCATAGCGTACATTACTCAAATAGAAGTTTCCATTCTCTTTTTCTTTATTTCTCAACTTATTGCCTTCTTTATGCACATATTTTGAACGTCCATACATCCGGTAGCCCAAGTAGCCACCTACCCCTATTCGAAAGCCTATTTTTTTTGACCTATTCCATTTAAAACTACCTGCTTCATTCACGATCACCTTACGGGCGCCTTGGGTAAAATCCATTAAAGGAACCAATGAAACATTCAAGTAGCTTGCCACCAACTTACTCTTAATAGCTTCTATATCATTTATATTGGCTGGCTGAGCAAATTTGACTTGCGTGGTAGCTTTAGTGACCTGATAACTTGGATCTTCCAATTTCCAATTGTACCAGCTTAGACCTGTACCCCATTCTAAAAACAGAATATTTTTCAGGTGGGTTTTATTGACTGAGCCCAATCCAAAATACCATGAGCCCCAAGGTTTAACGGAATAACTGTCATCAGAAAGGCCATTTAGACTTCCGCCTTTATCTAACCAATTATTTAATCCCATTTCAATATTAAAATTATGAACGGTCTTTTTATATTGATTTTCTTCATAACTGTAACGCTTAAAATCAGAAATCCAGGGCGTTTTTTTATAATAAGTTCGCCTAGAACCTTCAATACTATCGTAAGAATATTCTTGCCCGCTCTCGAAATGCCAATTTGAAAATTCATCTGCCAATTCATACCATTTATCTTCTAAACTTTGATCTTCTTTGAGCCCATCAATTTCAAGAGTTACATTACCCATTCGAATCTTAAAATCCTTTCCACTTTCATAAATGAGAGTTGAATCCCTTAAATATCTTTTACCAGAGTTGTTTTTTATATGATAATAATCTGGTAACTCCTTTCCGCCCACAGCATTATTCAAATCCGAAACAATCCGATTGATGTTGTAATCATTGAGTTGTTTCAATTGTGCTTTGGTCTCAGCATAAATGATGATTTGTGTTTCATCCTCAAACTCTATAATCACCGTATCAGCAGTAGGATCGGCAAATAATGACAAAGGATAAGTCAAGATGCATAATAAGAAAAAGCGCGTAATATATGAAGGTGTTATGTAATCAATCATTTTTAGCAATCATTTTTTCAAACTGCAAAAAATTATTTTTTGCAGCTCTTAAGTCTCCAATGATATCGGCAGGAGCCTTGTTTCTCGCATATTTTAAAATCTTGGCGAGTGTCTTTCTTTGTGATTCTTTTTTAATCATAACTACATCATCAGAACTTATCAAATAAGCCAATTGAATCGAGAATTTGGGCTCCATAACCGCAATAGGTTCAAAGGATTTTGACTTCAGTGAGATCATTACCTTTGCTGAGCGCTCAGAATTATCGTTCTCAAGGATTTCAGGCGCCTTAGCCATCTTAATAATGTCCATCTTCGGAATAATTGCGACAACTCCAGATTCTTTATTCACTTCTAATTCAGGAATGGCCTTGGGTAGTTCTGAATTAAATCTATTTCTAACCGCCATTACTGGTTCGGTTGATGATTCAGACATTGTTTGAACCAAAATAAAAGTGAAGATGCAGAGCAGTGAAACGGCCGCGGCGCTCGCAATCCAAAAATGATGATTGTTATTTTGATCGATTTTCTCGACCACTTGATCCCAACTATTTGATTTAGGCGTGAGTTCAAAATTGTCCACACCATTCTTAAACTTACGATCGATTTCATTAGATGATTTCATTGCGATGGTTTTTAGGTTTCTGGATATTTAATGCGACCAATCTCTTCTGCAAAAAACTTCTGGCTCGGCTTAACTGTGATTTCGATGTATTCACGCTTATTTGAAGCATCTCAGCAACCTCAGCATGTGAATATCCCTCTATGGCATATAGGTTAAATACACTACGGTAACCTAAAGGAAGAGACTGAATCAATCCAACAAGTACTTCAGAATCAATGGAATCTTCAGACCAATGGTCCACCATTTTTTCCTCATAAGTATCAAGAGAAGTTCCTAGTAAGGTCATCGTTTTTGTTTTTCTCAAGTACATTAAGCATTCATTGATCATGATGCGTCTGACCCAAGCCTCAAAAGGACTATCACCTTTATATTGATCAATTTTATTAAAAACTTTAACCATTCCCACAATCATGATATGTTCAGCCTCAGACCGATCGGCTATGTATCGAAAGCAAATGCCGAGCATTCTAGATGCTAATTTTTCAAAAAGCTCGTTTTGAGCTTTTCTATCCTTGTTTTTGCATTTCAACAAGATTTCATCAAGAACAATTGATTTTTGGATCAATAACATTAATATTTAAGGTTACAATAAGGGGATGCCACATGAAGCAATAAAGTTGCACGGAGACAAAGTTAATTATTAATTGAAGAGAAAAATTAGGCTTTAATTAGATTAGAGCAGTTCCGAAAAGGCCATTGGTTTGGCTGAGTAACCTGAAATAATACATGACCTAGTATTAATACATTTTGGATTTTTATTTTTTTTATAAATTACGCTGCATGCATAACAATATTATCTAACTTTAAGTTTAATAACTAGCGTATCCTCATCGCTCATTTGATGGCATGCTATTTGATATAGTGGAGTAACTTATTATTAAAATATTAAATCATTATTAGGCTATTTTTATGCCTTTTAGCAATTTTTTAGAAGTCATATATGTAAACTAATGGGAGACCCCTCAACCAAAAAAGTGAATACTAACCCGCATCGTTCCCGCCTGACTGGGGGCGGATTCATCGTGGATGATGCTACCCCTGATGATATTTTCATCTCAGAAGAATTTACGGAGGAACAATTAATGATCAAAGAGATGGTCATTGATTTTTGCGTTCAAAATATCCAAGAGCCTTTCTTTAAAAATGGAAGAGAGTTAGAGGCAACCATATCAGAGGATCGAAACAACATCTTGGCACTGCTAAAAAAGGCGGGTGACTTAGGTCTTTGTGGCATCAGTATTTCGGAAGCCTACGGAGGTATGGGTCTTGATTTCAATACCGGTATCTTGTTCAATGAAGCTTTGGCCTCGGGTTTTGCCTTTGCTACCACCCTAGGTGCACAAACCTCAATAGGGTCCCTACCCATTTATTATTACGGGAATGAACAACAAAAAGAACAATATTTACCCGGTATCGCCAGTGGGAAATTAATCGCCTCTTATGCATTAACTGAGCCTAATTCGGGATCAGATGCCAATTCGGCAAAAACAAAAGCCCTGCTCTCTGCAGATGGGACAAATTACAGTCTCAATGGTCAGAAAATTTGGATCACTAATGGTGGCTTTGCCGATATCTATATTGTATTTGCAAAAATAGAAGACGATAAAAATTTATCCGCCTTTATTGTGGAACGAAATTATCCTGGCTTCAGTGTTGGAGAAGAAGCGAAAAAGATGGGTATCAAGGCCTCCTCTACCGTACAAATATTTTTTGATAATTGTATTGTCCCATCTCAAAACTTATTGGGAGATCGAGAAGCAGGCTTCAAAATAGCTTTAAATATTCTCAATACAGGAAGGATTAAAATTGGTTCAGGTGGCGTGGGTGCAGGCAAATTCTCTGTGACTAGAGGTATTGAATATGCCCTAAAACGTCAGCAGTTTAATCAACCCATAGCTAATTTTGGAGCAATTAAGCAGAAGATTGGTACCATCATCACGCGGACCTATGCCCTAGAGGCAGCCGTCTATAGGACGGGTAAAAATGTAGATGAAAAAATAGACGCGCTGGTTCAAAATGGTGTAAACGATGGAACATCCAAACTACACGGTGTCAAAGAGTTTGCCA
>CAJXAT010000050.1 GCA_913050055.1 uncultured Flammeovirgaceae bacterium
GTTACAGTAAGCTCTGAGTTCGCAGCATTCAAACTCACACTACTGATCGTAGGTACACTAGTATCAACTATCAAAGCTTTACTATCCCCTAAAGAATTAGAAGCTCCAGGACTGGCCAAAGTCAAGGTCGCTGCATTTAACGCAGCATCTTTGATCGTACCTCCATTCAATGCCAAGGAATTAGTCGCCTTGTAATCTAAATCACTTGATGCCTCTCCTGCTCCTATATTATAATTAAAAGTTAACGTGTTGCTGCCCGTTCCACTACTGTAATTTACCACAGCATCACTACCTCCCGTCTCTAAAGTAAGCTGAGGAGTGCCCGTAACATTAACCACCTCGCTAAATACCACTTTAATCGCAATCACATCACTTTGCTTATAAGTACCATTATCTGTAGTTGAGGTTACGCCATTGACCGTGGGCACTGTAGTATCAATTTTCAAACTGCTTGCTGACAAAGAACCTCCCCCACCAAGGGCAGGCAAAGTTAGCGTTGCATTATTACCTCCCCCATTTTTGATACTGCCTATGGATAGGGGAATGACGGCAAGACCTGTACTGTGGTCCGCTACATAAACATAACTCCCATCGATAGCTACCCAAAATGAATTTCCATTAGTATCCTTGTAAACAGGAGCGCCTGGATCCGTAGGATTCGAAATATCCATGACAGCGAGGCCCGAGAGTCCAGCGGCCACATATGCATAATTACCATTGATTGCTACGCCTGGCGCAACGTAGTTTGTACTTTCATAATTAGGGGCACCTGGATTTGTGGGGTCAGAAATGTCGATAGTAGCAAGACCATTGTAACTGCCACCATCACCATAGGCTATATAAGCATAATTACCACTGACTTCTACCGCATAAGAAATTCCATTGATATCTTTATACACTGGATTACCGGGACTCAAAGGATTAGAAATATTTATGATAGCTAGGCCATCGTTACCAACAGGCACATAAGCATAATTGCCACTGATTGTAACGTCATACGCCTGATCTGTGGTACTTCTATAAACATGATCATTTGCAGCAGCAGCAGCGGTTGGATCTGAAATATTAATAATAGCTAGTCCTTCAGTTTGATCAGCCACATAAGCATAATTACCGCTGATTGCAACTTTAAACGCCGTACCCTTGGTATCTTTATATACAGGCGCACCAGGATTTGTCGGATCGGAAATGTCTATGATAGCAAGACCGGAATTTCCATCGGCCACATAAGCATAATTACCACTGACAGTTAATCCACGTGCAAATCCATTGGTATTGCTGTACGCAGGATCACCAGGATTTGTCGGATCGGAAATGTCTATGATAGCAAGACCTGAAGTGGCATCCGCCATATAAGCATAATTACCACTGATTGACACATGGTATGAATCACCTGTTGTATTTTCATACACAGGTACACCGAGAGTAGGTGCTGATGCTGCTACTAAGGAAGTAGTTGCCTTGTACTCTAAAGCAGCGGTGTTATGCCCATTAGCTACTGTATATTGAAAAACTAAATTTGGAGTTCCCGTTCCACTACTGTAATCCACAACGACATCGCTGCCGCCAATGTTTAGGGTAAGCTGAGGAGTACCGGTAACAGTAACATTTTGACTAAAGGTTATAGTTATGTTAATAACATCATCTTGCTTATAAGATCCCGTCGGTGCACTGATCCCAGTAATTGTGGGGGCCTGACCCATAGCCGACCACCCTAGCCCAAAAAATAGGCAAATCAAAAATGGGATAATATGTCGTTTATAAACACTCAATAGGCCCAATTTTTCATGAAAGAAACTTCCATTATCTTATCTCCATATTGTTGGTATCCGAGACTATTTTTTATAACTGGAGAACCTGTGACCATCTCTAAATTAAGTTAATGATACAACTTATCTTAACATAGCGACCTTACCACGAGAGGTTCTAAAAATGCCCGATTCAGCCTCATAGGTGATCTCATACAGATAAGAATCTTGAGGTAGGGGAGTTAAATTCAAAGAGCCATCCCATTCGCCATCTAAATCATTGGTCTCAAACACGACGCTGCCGTATTTGTTATAAATAACCAAGTACATAGAAACAATATTTTCCAATGTTGGCCTAAAATAATCATTGAGGCCATCTAAGTTCGGTGTAAAAGCGGAGGGCATGGCCACGCGAAAGCCCTTCTCCACATCCAGAATTTGAGTATTAACTGCCTCACATCCGACAGCGTTTGTAATTTTCAGGGTAATAGGATATGCTGCAGGGGATACATAGGTATTTCTGGCATTAACCTCATTTACGAGTGCTCCATTTCCTAGGTCCCAGGACCAATCAATAATTTCTGGCCCCTTTGAATCATCAAATAAAGATATGGGCCAGTCAATATAAGGATAGTCATATTCTAAATTGAAATCTGCAACCAATAAATAATCCGTTTCGACAACTAGTGTAGTATCGAGGGTGCACAAGTTCTCATCGGTAATCTCTATGTTTTGATCGCCTCCTTTCAAGCCACCATAATAATTATTAGGAAAAGGATCTCCACCATTGATACGATAAATATATTCTCCAGTCCCTCCACTGGCCGCGACAGTGAATTCTCCATTGCTGGTAGTGGTGCACAAGTTGTTTTTAAGTGAAAGAACTTCTAAGGAAAGCGTCTGAGGTTCGGTAATTTCAATGATCCCCGAAGAGTATTCACATAGCGCTTCATCTGTGATGATAAGTTCATACTCGCCACCAACGATACGAGTAAGATTGATGTTTTGTGAATAAGGATCTCCATCTTTAGCCCAATTGTATGTATAATCTCCAGTACCGCCAGTCACCGATACACTAATGGTGCCGTCTTGATCCCCAGGACAGGTCAGATTTGTAGTGGCAATATCGAATTTTACGGTATCCGGACCCGTAAGTGTAACATAAACGGGCGTTTCACAAAGGCCTTCATCGATGACGTCAATAATATAATCTCCTGCCGGGAGTGCACTGCCAAACGATTCGGAGATCGGTAGTGGAACCAGGTTTCGCTTCCATTCATAGGTGAAGTTTCCCCAACCTCCTGTGGGAGAAAGGGCTATTAATCCTGTTGAGTCTCCCCAGCAAATCATATTTTCTTGGGTACTGGTGACGTTCACTGCATCTGGGTTATCTATGGTAAAAGAATTGGACCTCAGACAACCAAAGTTATCTGTGACGCCCACTGTGTAGGTACCATAAGTGATATCAATCTGATCTTTACTTTCACTGATCGCGGCACCTTCTTTTTCCCATTCGTAAGTAAAATCAGTCGATTCACCTAGCACTTCAATAGAGAGCAGAATTTGAGCATCAGAAGAATCTCTACAAGTAATCCGAGTGAGATCGCCATTGATATTGAACTGATTATTGGGTTCAGTAACGTTAATGGTAAAGGTATCTGAAAGGCAAGAAAATCTATCTGTTGCGGCGAGATAATAATCTCCCGCTGCGAGACTATCAATGGTGGCAGTGGTATTGTATACCTTACCATAATCCACCCATGAATATTCAAAAGGAGCATTGCCATTTATCATGGAGGCAATAATGGAACCGGTACTCGCATCTTTACATAAAACATTTGTTACAGCAGGATCTACTACCATGTTAGCAGGATTATATAAAATTACAGTGCTGTCCTTAGTACATCCCTTATTATCTACCAAAGTAACCAGATGGTTTCCAGCCGTTAAGTCTGTGGCTGCAAAAGCAATATCCTCGGTAGTAACTGTATCAGGGCCATCTTTAGCATTGTATCTCCAGATTATAGTAGGAAACGACTCGGAGCCCCCCGTAGGATCCAAAGTAATTTTGGCATCAGTCCCATTGTAACATTCAAGGGTATCAAGGGTAGGGTTTAAGAAGATTTTATCTGGCTGAAAAACAGTCACGGAATCATATCTGGTACAGCCAATAGGATCTGTGATAGAAACTTGATAATCACCACTATTTAGATCTTGTACAACAAATTTATCAGAATCGAATAATTCCCCATCTTTTACCCAACTGACAGCAAAAGGAAATGGATGTCCGTTGTCTGGGGAAAGGCCGATATTAATCGTCCCATCCTTTGA
Source organism: uncultured Flammeovirgaceae bacterium (assembly GCA_913050055.1). Classification (GTDB taxonomy): domain Bacteria; phylum Bacteroidota; class Bacteroidia; order Cytophagales; family Cyclobacteriaceae; genus UBA4465. Next base: position 4,080 of record CAJXAT010000050.1, read on the forward strand.
GCCATAACAAGAAACATCAGCGACAATGGGCCCAATGGTGTAAGTTGTTGTTGGTTCGGTGACAATAACATTTTGGACAATCGTGGGACAATTCAATGAATCCACAACATTAAGCGTATAGGTACCTGAATCTAGCCTGCTGATGGTAGTTGTATTATCTACATAGATACCATATTTATCCCATGTTTGCGTGTAGGGGGCATTCCCTCCGGTGATACGCACATTTATTTGGCCTGTTGCACTGTCTTTACAAACCACGTTTGTTACCGTTGGGAATACTTGAATTTCAGGAATATCGGTAATCTCAAAGGTTTTATCGATGGGACAACCTTGCTCATCTGTGATGATAATCCTATAAATACCACTGGCCAATGAGTCAATTTCAGTATCTGTCCAGGCGCTGTCTGCAGGATTAAAATTCGTTCCATTTTTAGACCATTGGTAGTCATAGTTCAATGAATTTCCTCCATTGGCTTCAACCTCAATATTACCGATTTGATCGCCACCACAGATGTTATCAGAAAGTCTTGAAGAAATTTGCATCGCCGTGTATTCCTGAACGTAATAAGTAGCCTCTTTTATACACCCATTTTCATCGGTAACTTGGAAGGTATAGTCTCCCTCAGAGATCCCAGAGATAATTTTTTCATTCTCAATTCTAGTGCCAGTAGCCGTTTTTCCTGCATACCAAGCATAGTCATAGTCCGTCGGGTGGCCCGGATCAATAGTAAACTTTACCTCAACTGAACCCGTACTCTCCCCATTACAAACCACGGGAGAAATGACGGTTGCTGTAGGTGCTGCTAAGACCGTTTGACTCACTACTGTAGGGGCATTTAGACTGTAAGTAGTGGTAGGTGCTGCAACGGCATAATCAAAATCTCCAGCTGCAGACGTACAATTATTAACATCGGTAACAATTAATTGGTAGGTGCCATCACTTAAGTTATCGAGGGTTGTTCCATTTCCTACAAAAACACCTCCTAGTTTCCATTGTTGGGTGTAGGGAGCGGTGCCTCCTGAGATATCTACAGAAATTGCAGAGGTAGTCCCTCCTTGGCAAGGCGCAGGAGTGATGACCTCTGCAACCTGGAAACCAGCTAAATAATTTACCGTAAGGGTGTCCTTTACCACGCAAGCCGCCTTATTGGGGGCCGTAGTTGACTGATCTGCTACAGTAACAATAAAAACCCCTGAATCAAGCCCAACAAGATCTGTATTTGTACTTGGCGCATTTATGGGGAATGGATCGCCATCTTTTACCCAAGAATAGGTATAATCGGTAGCTAACACGGCATTTCCACCACTGGCTTCAATTTCAATTTGGGCATCCCCAGAATCTGGACAACTGAGCTCTGTTACATTGGAAGTAATAACGATGATTGGATATTGCTCCACTTGATATGTTTGTGTTTTCACACATCCATAATAGTCATTGACTTCAAAAGTATAATATCCAGCAGCAAGATCAGAAACAAGTTTTGTGTTTTCGGTATTGAACGGTGAGCCTGTCGCTGCTTGACCTGTATACCAATTATAAGTATAACCACTGGGATGTACTCCATCATCATCATCATCAATTATTACGGCAATGCTACCTAAGTCTCCATTACAGGTCGGATTCGTTAAAACGCTAGGAGTTGGAGTTGTTAAATTTTCTATATGATAGCTTGATGTTGGGGAAGCGATAGTGTAGTCAATAGATTGGAACGTACAACCATTTCCATCGGTTACTACAACGTCATATACTCCGTTTTGTAAGTCTGAAATATCTTCACTGGAGGCAAATACCGATCCTGCCCCATCCTTGTACCAACTATAGCGGTAGCCATAGTTAGGGTTGGGGGTTCCTCCAGCCACATCAATTAAAATATAACCGTCATCTCCATCCTTACAAAATGGAGCAGAAACATTTACGGAGTCTTTACCAAATACATTTACGCCGCTTACGGTGGTTAGAGCGACAGAAAGGTTTGATGGAATATTGACAGGATACGTTTCTTGAAATTGAGTTGTTTGAGTGGTATACGCACAGCCATTGAAATCAGTAACGTTCAGAGTATAATTACCTGCCTCAGTTACGGTTAGTTCGGTGGTGGAAGTTCCCGTATTTGTAACCTGACTTATCGGCATCAAAACTCCTCCTTGATCCCATTGATACTCATAAAACTGACTATTTAATGTGTTAGAATTTGCACCCCCAACAACCACAGAAATTTTTCCAGGTGGGTCAAAGGTTAAATTTCCGGATGCGGTTATATTGGTAGAAACAGTTATATTATTTTGATCCGCAATCGCTGTAACGATGACCATCCCGGAAATTCCCGTTCCGGTAATGACGTCGCCCACGGCAATGGTACCAACGTTATTATTTAAGACCAAAGCCGTATTACCCGTAGAAGTAACCACATCAGCTGAAGAACTTACTGGGCAAACTACGTTAGTTATCGTTTCATCAAGAGACAATACTTCAGGCTCATTGATGGCATAATTAGTAGCTTGAACACAACCAAAAGCATCTCTCAACTCTACCGTGTAGGACCCCTCCAATAAGGTATCAACTGAAGTGAGACCTAAATACCCTGTAAGATGATTTTTTGTGCTTCCACTCCATTTGTACCACTTGATGCTGTCAATTTCATTTCCTCTATCGGGATCGAATTCTGCCTTACCATCACCAAGTCCAAAACAACTAACATCGGTAAGACTCAACGTGTTTTCATTAGTGAAAGTCAGAACAGTGTTGTCTTCTAAAGGGTTTATAGCAGTATTTAAAACTAAATTCTGTTGATCCCCGAGTGAAACAACAACTCTGGAAAAGGTAGATCCATCCGTTTGTTTACCCGTAACCACGTCTCCAGCCTTAATTACGCCAACATTACTGTCAACCACTAAAGCCGTTGTATTGCTGCTGATTGCCCCGTTTACCGCGGCGGTAGCCGCAACAATAGGCATGATAAATCCTGAATTAGGCTCTGTAATTTCAATTTCCACATCATCGGTGAAGACTCCGTTGTAATCTTTGATTCTAACACTATAAAATCCCGCAGCCAAATTGGTTGAGGTAAGACCACTTGTAAAATGGGTATTGTCCCATGAGCCAATAGCGGTTGTGAAAACACCATAATTACTTGAATAAGAAGCGGCCGAAGTTGCCTTATATTTATACTGGATATTGTAAGGAGAAGTACCTCCATCTACCGCGGCGGTAATATAAGCATCATCTGCATCCTTACAAATGATATCGTTTGCATCTCCGCTAAAAGTTTTGGGGGAGGAGAGCGTAGTAATTGAAAAATTCGCAGGCTGGGTAACAACATAAGGAATGACTTTAGTACAAGCACCACCACCAGAGGGGGTTCCAGTAATTGTTGCGGTATAAGTGTCAGCGCCTAAAGATAGAATTTTAAGTGGCGTAAAAGTTAAATCTACCCCAGTTGAAATATTATGAGGAATTGATAATATAAGCTTTCCTGCATTAGGCCCCGAAAGCGGCTTATCAATTACAGTAACTACTCCGACAAGATCTGTGCCTGAGGCAATGTTAACAATATCTCCAACATCAATTAATGAGGTATCTGAAACACTTAATACATTATCATTGGGCGAGGCAGGAGCAGCATTTGTTCGTCTGGTTACTAATTGATTTCGGGTATTGGGTACTAAGGAGGGGTTTACAGGACCAGAGGCAGCGCCATTCCAAGTAATCCCCCAAGTGTAGGATTCATTGCTATTGTCTACCACGGGAAGAAGTGTCACCGAACCATTGCCTAGCTCAAAACCAGAAAGGTTGATAATGGTTTCATCTACATCAAAACAATCAGATAAGGTTTGCTGAGCAAAGGTTTTTTGGCAACTGTTGGCATCGGTAACAGTTAAAGTATATATTTCAGAGGGAACAGTTCCAGAAGTAGCGGTACCAGTTGTTAAATTAGCACTTGTACCAACCACATCACCATTTGCTTTCACCCAACTGTAAGTGTAACCGGAAGTTCCTCCCGTTACTCCACCTCCAGAAAGCTGAATAGACCCATTAACACCACCTATGGAACTTGGATTATCTCTTGTGAATCCTCCCACAGCAAGATCTGCGCCTGGTCCAGTAACAGTAGTCGACGCACCATTCGACTTTGTAATACATCCATTATCATCTTGTACGGCAACAAAATAAGAATTTCCAGCCGTATTAGCTGAAATTCCCGTGAAAGTTGTGCCTGAGCCCGTATTGGTAAAACTGTAAGAACCATCTGCGGGCGCGGTTCCTGTAGTATTTGAAGCAATACCGTAAGTTAGCGTTCCAGTTCCCCCTGAGGCAGCGGTCATGATTACTGTACCCGTTGATTCACCAAAACAAACGACATTGGTACTTGAAACCGTACCTAAAGTGATGGCCCCTGGATCCGTCAGCGTTTCGGTAATGTCAGTACCAGAGAGAGAACCTCCCGCTGCGTAATCGTAAGTACAAACATTGGACCCATCGGTTGCTTGAACAGAAAAATGATAGGTAGGATTTGAAGCGTCAGAAAGACCCGTGAAAATACCATCAGCATCATTGTATGTGTAGCTACCATTTGAAGTACTTACTGCATATGAATACGTTCCTAGTCCACCGTAGGCTGTAACACTGATCTGTCCTGTCGTACCACCAATACACAAAGGATCGATGGTAGCGCTCGTGTTAACCACCAATGAAATTGGATCCGGTTTGGTGATAGAAAAAGTAGGACTGGTTTCCACCTCTCCCGAAGCACCAGTGATCACCGCATAGTAATATCCGACGCCAAGATTTCGAGCCTGAATAGAAGTTGCCCCAACGTTACCCCCACCGGCAGGATTATTGATTGCCGTGGGAACAGAGCCGCCAGTCAAGGCAGCAAAGGCGGTACCATTAAATTTCCACCAAACTACTGTTTTGCCTCTTGCAGAAGATGCTCCATCGAAAGTAAGAGTAATTGTTCCGTCGTTAGTAATTCCCTCATCAATATTATTACATGTAATATCTGTGTGAGCGCTTGAAGCAAGATCAAACTGTGCCCAACTAATTAAAGGAGATACAAGGGCAAAGGTTAAAATTAAATACGAAAATCGTCGTTGTATTGATTCCATTATTACTTAAGTCAATGATTTATAAAAACACGGGACATTTAGTTCTTCGCATGCCTAAAGGTGGCTTACCACTCGTTATTTCAAATAAATAACTAAAAGAAATCTCATGAAATCCTTGCCTAGCAGCACCTTCTGAAAGAGACAGGTCGTAGCTATAAATTGTGGTAAAAGTATTTTTCTTTATTCCTACCATCATGCTAATAAAATTGTTCTCTTCAAAAGCCGTAGGATCTGTTCCATAAAAAACGCCAAGGATGACAGGTTCAATTACGTTATAAATCCCCATATCCAATCGATTGAGTGGGCCTTGACTAGTAAAGCTAAACGTCGGCATGATGGCGATATTTCGACGCGTATTTCGGGAAATTGCCTTAAAACGATAGCGATAACCCATGTGCCCAGAAAACCTCGTTTTTAATTGATAATCACTGCCCTCCATAAAAGAGATATTATTTTTAAAGAGGTTGTGAGCCGCAAATCCAAACCATAGCTCTTTAGAATAGCCTAAAACTCCAAATGAGGCATCGAAATAATTGATCTTACCTGAAGCTAAACTTTCTGCAGACAGGCCTGTGATGTTACCAAAGGCATCCAGCTGATCTGAAAAAATAAAATTACCAACATTGAAATTTTGTTGACTATACGAAGCTTCCAACCCAAAACGGATCTGCATATCTTTAGTTACAGAAAAGTCATAACACAGCGGAAGGGCTATTTTGTTGTGGGTATAACCACTGGTTTCGTCTGTTTCATTGAAAATCATTAGACCCACGCTGCTGTGATAATCTACAAAGCTGTGATCAAATGAAAGTTGAGAAATATTGTAGGCTGAAAGAGAGCCTACTTTTTGCATTCTATAATTCAATCCAGCGCGGGTAAATTCCGAGGTGCCCGTAAAAGCAGGATTTAAAAAAATAGGTGCGTTATAGTATTGCGAAAATCCAAGGTCTTGCCCCACCGAGGGAAGAAAAAAAGAGAACGTTATTCCAATACAAAATAGTCTTAAAAGTTTCATATAGATTGATTTTATGAACAATCAATTTTTATTCACGGAAACAAATATAAAAATGTAAATTGATAAATTCTATTATAAGTCAGTGGATTAACTATTCTGAGGGATAATTTCTTTATTTCGTTATAAATTGCAGTTAATATTAAATAATTATATATGCATAAATACTCCCAACTAGCATTATTCTCATAGGTAGAGCAGCGAAAAGAATATGATGAAAGCAAGTAATTTAAATTACGGCATATTGCTTACGGCAATGACTCTTAACCTTTCTTGTAATCCAGGCGCCCCTATTGACAGCAAAGCAGTTAAAGAAGAGATTCAATCTCGACAAATAAGGAAAGTTTCAGCATCAGATATCATGAAACTGGCCCTGAAGACAGGAGAAGAAATTCAAGCCGACGTGACCCGTCAGCATATGTCATCTATCCTTGCCGCCGATGGCGGAATCGAACGTTGTAAGCTTTCTTCATTACCTGCTGTTTTAAAAGCTAAAGGCCGAGGGATTGAAATTTCTCGAATTTCCCAGCACCCAAGGGAAAAAGGCCACCCGTTGGATTCCGTCGAGTTAGAGGTCTATGCAGCATTTGAATATGCTGCTCAACGGCAACTTCAAATGATCCCGAGTTTAGAAGATGTAAATGAAACAACATTACGGTATTGGGCACCCATAATCATGAAAAAAGCATGCCAGAACTGTCACGGAAAAAAAGGAGTGCATATCGGTCTCAAAACTCAAAAATTACTTCAAGAGCGGTTCCCTCAAGACCAAGCCTTTGATTTTGAAGAGGGGGCATTGATGGGGCTTTGGCGCATCAAAATCCCTAAAAAGGAAATCATTATGAGTCTTTAAGAGCTTTGATCTGCCCGTAGCGATAACATTCTGGACTGTGATCATTAACCATACCGATGGCTTGCATATAGGCATACATAATGGTACTTCCTACAAATTTAAATCCCCTTTTTTTAAGGTCTTTGGATAAACGAATTGAGATATTGGTCTGACTGGGGGGTACCTCTTTTTTTGTATGCCATGCCCCTTGAATGGGCTGATAATCAACAAAGCGCCAGACATAAGTATCAAAAGAACCAAACTCTTTTTGTATTTGTATAAACGCTTTAGCGTTTTCAAACACAGAATCTATTTTAAGACGATTTCTCACAATATGGGGATTCTCTATCAGGGACTCCAAATAGGAAGAAGTAAATTTGGAAATAAGGAGGACATCAAAATCAGCAAATGCCTCACGATAACCACCCCTTTTGTTTAAAATAGTTCGCCAGCTTAAACCTGATTGTGCACCTTCTAAAATTAAAAATTCAAAATGTATCTTATCTTCGTGTACGGGAACTCCCCATTCTTTGTTATGATAATTGATGTAGTCAGGATAAGTATTGGCCGCCCAGGCGCAAATTTTTTTATTCATAAAAGCCGATTTGATATCATCATGTATTTTATAAATTTAATTAAGTCTGGAGAAAGAAGATGGTAAATAAAAAATTAATAACTCTGTTTTTTTGTATTCTAACCCAAGGAGTCTGGGCACAAATTTTTGAAACTCATTTGATGTCTATCTCAGAAAGTTTACCTGAGGGGATTACTTCAGATCGCGTATGCGTGGTCATTCATCAAATGCCTGAAGTGGAGGATCAAATGCTGGCACAAAAACTACACATAAATTTGAAAGCGATGGGTATTGATGCCATGCAATATCTCTATTACGATCAATTGTATGGGGGGCAAGATGTCTATAGAAAAACCCTTGCCGCCTTACAAAAAAGACATATACGAATTTTAATGTTTTTGGAGGTCTCCACTCAAGGATTTGCCTTGACTCTGGGGACCATGGGTACTGCCAAATGGATAGATTTTAAGGACAAAGCATGGCAAGCAAAGGGCCAAACAATGAAAGAAGTTTTGATGCAACTCGCCAAAAAAATGAAAACCTTAGATTTACCCTACAGTAATTACCTGATTCCAGATAGTCCTGAACTCAGGACCCAAATACGGCTTTTTAGTGGTACCCATTTTCCACGTTATCCGACGCAGCTCAAGCGATTTCCACTCGCTGTTTCATTATTCCCTAGCCTGACTGTCGATGGGGTTTTTTTGAATGATCAACAACGCACGTATCTGTCTCAATACAATGAAAGAGTAGCGCTAAAAAATGCCCGTATTCAAGAAATCTTCTCCAATTATCCTTACAAAATCGAATTTCTTAAAGATCAATCAGATGCCGCATTTTATAAAGACCGATATCAATACGTCTTAAGGTATGCCTACATGCCCGGCGAGGAGTTACGAACGGTATTGGGTTATGAGCTAGACCCTTCCCAAACTCAATACATTTCAACGGTGCCCGTGGACGGAAACCGAACACTGAAAACCTTAGACAAGCAAAAAAAAGTGTATAAGTTTTATATTCAGAAAACCGCCAATGGAGACCTTTATGCGGGACGCTATTATGATGCAGATGAAACTTGGGAGGACGCCTTGTATAATTTTAAAACTCTGATGATGGCGCAATTTAAAAAATAAGAGATCAGCCTAAAAGCGCTTTTTTTAACTGCTCAAAGGCGTTTTTATAAAAAGAAAAAACAAATGATTGCTGATCTTCAAGATGCCAAATAGTAGATATCGGGAGGAGGGCACCCGTCCAATCGGTTTGATTCCAATATGCACCCTTAGGTAAAGGCTTCAATACAACCACTTCAGTATGCGGCCGTGACTGGACATAAAAACATGGTTCTTTGGCATATACGCCCCCAGGCATGTAACCAAGGATTACATAGGTATCTAAATGTTCGTTCCCTGAGTCTTTGACAATAATATTTATGGTTTGATTCAAAAATTGAGGCCAAATCCTGATTTCGGAGGTTGCATCTCCGGATTGTGATCGAAAATCACGAAAAAGGATAAACGTGTTGTGATAATAAGCGCCCAAATGTGTCAGTAGATCGAGGTCAACCCCATCGAAGGGGAGGTTTTGATGGAGGCCTTTCACTTTATAAGGGATCTTAAGAGAAAGGTGTTGATGACCCAAGCCTAAGGATTCCATTTGTTCTTCTAACCAAAGAAGGGATTGATTGAATTTTTTATCTATCAAAAGAAATTGGCTCAGTGTGTTGAGTTTTTTGTCCACCAGAAAGAGTTCAAACGAGGTCATGGAAAGGGATGAACGAAAAGTTTTGGTCCCCTCTATCCAACGGCCTGCCATTCTCCAGAGGCCAGGGATCCAACTCAAGGTGTTATATAAATGCTCATCTGCTTGTTCAGTGTAATGAATGCCTACTATGGCTACATTTTGAGCCGCCAAAAGAAGCTTTGTATTGAGCGTTAAAAAAGTTTTAGGGGGAATGTAACGTAAAGGATGCCAATCATATTTTATCATATTTTTGGCAAAGATTCCTTATAATTCGTACTTTTTTACTGCTTTTTTTAGGGCGTCAATGTTGGTGGTTATCGAGGGGTCTGAATAAACTTGTGAGGAAATAGCAGAAACAACCTTCGTTTTAAAGCCCAATTTTGTGGCTAATTTTTCACAGTGATGGATTTCACTTTTGTATACTTCCTGATCAATTTTCATGAGCTGTATGATATTAAACAAATAATCAAATTTATCATCAGAGGAGAGTAAACTCATATTGGGCATAGGCACAGGGTTTTTGACAATCTCTTTTATCTCTACCTCCGAAAGGCCATTTGCTCTCCCCAACATTAAAATATGTAATTTTTCTTGACCATCAAATTCACCATCTATTTTGGCCAACTCTATTAAGGTGCTTAGTTGCGCTTTGATGGTACTCATATTTTTCTCCTTTATTGTTTTTGTTTGATTTTATGCAATCAAAGCTAACGATTTATTCAAAGAATTTAGAATAAAAAAAAAGAATAAAACGAAAAAATTAAACCACGCAGTATAAAAATCAGGCATCATGTAAATAACTACCTGCATTGATATCAAAGGTAGAACCCGTGGCATGGTCGGCCATTCCTGAAGCCAAAAAGGTGATCAATGGAGCCAAGTCCTTGGGCTCAGTAAGGCGCTCCAAAGCGATGTCTCCCTTAGCATGCTCCTCTCCATATTGGGACATAAAAGCTTTGGCCATATCGGTTCTCACAAAACCAGGTGCTATATTGAAGGCTTTCACCCCTTTTTTTCCAAATGATTTAGCGATGGATCGTGTCAAGGCTACCAGGCCCGCCTTGGAGCTAGCATAAGCTAAATAATCTGCAGTTTCTCCCCGGTAAGCCGCACGAGAACTGATATTAATGATCCTTCCCGACGCTTTTTTCTGAATAAAATGTTGCACCGCTTTTTTACATAAAATAGCTGGGCTATGCAAATTCACCGTCATTGTTTTTTGCCAAAGGACATCCCATTCTTCTTGTACCATATCGATAGGTGCTGGCTCAGCAATGCCCGAATTATTGATCAAAATTTCAATACTTCCCAGCTCTAAAACAACACGTTCAAAAAGTTTTACCGCTTCCCCAGGATCTGAAAGATCTGCTTGAAAAGCTTTAGATTCATTGCCCATCACCTGAGCCAAACTTTCGGCATCATTCATGTTCTTATTATAATGAACAGCAATGGTGGCTCCTGCTTCTGCGAGTTTCGTCGCAATGGCCTTTCCTAATCCACGGCTGGCCCCGGTAACTAAAATATTTAAACCAGAAAGATTTATATACATGATCTCGTCTAAAATGAAAGTTCAAATTAGTACAATTAAGTGTAAACTTTTGCCTTGGGTTAAAGGATTAATTTTTTAATGCTGTTACAACAAGTGCTTATAGGCTTTTATCAAACCGATAACGCATGAAATTTAGTTATATGAAAATAAAAAGTAAATGCTATAAAATGTCCACATATTTAGGTAACCTTGTGGATATATGATTCGATATTTAATCTTTTAACAACGATTAGGTAGAAACAAAATTAAAGATATACCCATGGGCTTGTTGATTCCTCTAATAATTATTGCATTGTGTTGTCTAGTGATCTGGCGAGCAGGAGATGGCTTTATGGTCGCCTCTGAATATGTTGGACGCCATCTTTCAGAGGGTGTCAGGGGAGCCACAATAAATGCCATAGCCAGTTCTATGCCGGAGGTATTTACTTCCTTTTTCTTTCTTTTTGTGTTAAATGATGCATCGGGTTTTTCTGGGGGTATCGGAACTACCGCGGGCAGTGCCATCTTTAATAGTATGGTTATCCCTGCTGTTTCCATCATTGCGGTGCTCTCTATGGGAGCCATGAAAAGAATTGAAATCTCTCGTAAAGTTCTTTTTCGAGATGGTATCGCCTTAATTATTGCGGAGTTTATCTTCCTTATTTTGATCAGTGGGTCTGCGCTCGATTGGCATCATGGGTTGTTATTGATGTCTGTTTATGTGGTTTATATTGTTTTCATGTTTGCTACTATGGACAAAAAGACCAAAGAGGCTTTGATGTCCTCCGCATCACAAGAAGATGAGGAGGACAATCAAGAAGAGGTTGAAAATACGGAATCCCCTTCCTTTTTTTTAGCGCTCATTACTTTAAATTTAGAGCATGTTTTCATTGGAAAATCCATGATTAAAAAGTTAAAACATGTTAGCGGTCAAGACCCAATTGAAGCAGCAAAACTTAATTGTAAAATCTATCATGGGCCATTTGTAAGTAATTTTGAGGAAATATATGAACTTTTAAATAAATTAAAAATTTCTAAAACCATTCACAACGAAATAGAATTATCTGATTGTTTAATAAAAGATCTAAATAATTTCAATAAATCTTATGACAATAAAATATCAGTCTTTGATAGTCTTGGAAAAAAGATATTGGAAGACACATATAATGAACTAAACCTTTTTATAAAAAATGAAAATTCATAAACCTAAATTTTGGGAAAAAAATAATAACTTAATATCTTTATTATTATTGCCTGTCTCATGTTTTTTACAGTTGTTAATTAAAATTAAAAAAAGACTTACCTCTGAGCATTCATTTAAAATTCCAGTAATTTGTATTGGAAATATCTATTTGGGAGGAACTGGAAAAACACCTTTATCCATCTTGATAGCTAAAGAATTAAGAAAACATAATAAAAAACCTGCTATAATCAAAAAATATTATTCTGAACATATTGATGAACATAATTTAATCAATAACAGTGTAGATTGTCTCTTCTTAAATAAAAAAAGATCTAAAGCTATAAATGATGCTGAAAAAAAACAATATGATGTGGCTATTCTAGATGATGGCTTTCAAGATTATTCAATAAAAAAAGATCTAAATATACTATGCTTCAATAGCAATCAATTAATTGGAAATGGTATGACATTGCCTGCCGGTCCATTAAGAGAAAATATAAATGCTATAAAGAAAACTCAAATAGTTATAATTAATGGTAATAAAAATAAATTATTTGAAGATCAAATATTGAATATTTCAAATAAAGTAAAAGAAACCGTCAACTTTGTAGTTCCAGAAGCTTCTGGAATGAACTACATAGATCGCGTTGAAACCGACTGGGCATTCAGAATTCAACTTCCGATAGGAACCAACGTACCGTTTCATTGTACCGCTAGTGGAAAATGCTTTTTGGCCAGTCTAACTCCTAAGAAAAGGTTGGCTATGATACAGGCAATGGACTTGAATGCGCATACTAAAAGAACTCATGTTAAACAGGAAACTTTACTGTCAGAACTAAAACAAGTTTCAAAACAAGGCTATGCTTTAGATCAAGAAGAATTTATGGATGGTATGGTAGCAATAGCCGTACCGGTTAACGATAATCATGGACGATTTGCTGCTGCACTTGCATTTCACGGACCCACACAAAGAATTTCAGTAGAAAATGCTTTGGCCCGAAAAGACATCTTAACAAAGGCAGCAAAACAACTTGCCGACAGCCTATTTAGTGAAGGTTGAAAAATAATCTAAATTCCACAATCAACAATCGCTTTTGCAAGAATCGAAACAGTATTAGAATTTAGGCCTGCTATATTTAATCGACTATCACCTACCATATAAACGGCATGGTTTTCTCTTAACGCACTAACTTGTTGTGCAGAAGCCCCAAGTCGTGAGAACATACCACGATGATCTGCCAAAAACCCAAATCGATTTGATCCAGATAAATTTTCTAATTCAGTTGCTAATTGGGTACGCAGTGAAAGCATCGATTGCCTAACCTCCTCAAGTTCTGCCATCCAATTACTTCTAAGATCTTCATCAGACAAAACCATTGTTACTAAACGAGCACCATGGTCTGGTGGAAAGGAAAAGTTTTGACGATTTAAAAAAGCGAGAGTCGACTGATTTATAATACGAGCGTCTTTGTTATGTGATACCACTGTTAATAGACCTGTTCTTTCACGATAAATACCGAAATTTTTAGAACAACTAGCTGCTATTATTGTTTCTGGCACACCGCTCACAAGCTTTCTGACTCCAGCAGCGTCTTCTTCCAAACCATCGCCAAAACCCTGATAGGCAATATCTATCATTGGCGTAGCCCCAGATTTGAGCAAAAGTTCAATTACTGCATCCCACTCAGGCGCCTTTAGATTTGCACCCGTTGGGTTGTGGCAACAGCCATGAAGCAAAATAATATCACCCTCTTTTGCTTTTGCTAAATCTGCCATCATTGCAGAAAAATCAACCGCTCGAGTTTTGGCATCAAAATATCGGTACGGTTCGACAGGAATTCCTAGATATTTTAGAATTGATAGATGGTTTGGCCAAGTCGGGTCCGAAACGAAAACCCTAAGATTGGGATTTGCCATTTTACCTAACTCAAAAGCTTGGCGCACGGCTCCAGTTCCACCAGGAGTTGCCGCAGAGGCCGTCAAGCTTTTGTCGATTTTATCTCCCAAGAGAAGATTGATCATAGCTTCGGAAAACTCAGGTGTGCCCGTTAAGCCAACATATGACTTTGTTTCTTGGGTTTTCCATAATAAATGTTCGGCTTTTTTAATTGAGTCCATTATTGGAGTTTGCCCTGAAGCGTCTTTGTAAACTCCAACACCAAGATCAATTTTATTCTCTCGAGGATCTTCTCTGTAAAGCTGCATCAGAGCTAGGATTTTATCTGCAGGTTGTTGTTGTAAAGAATTAAACATTATGTATCCCCAGTTTCTACAGGTACAGTTGGATACATACCCCACTCAGTCCAACTTCCATCGTAAAGCGAATGGT
>CAJXAT010000051.1 GCA_913050055.1 uncultured Flammeovirgaceae bacterium
TTAAAAAGCCCTAGAAAAATCATTCCCAAAGGATCGGTCGCCATTGCCAATGAGATGTGTGGTATTTATCCTAATCAGACTCCTGGCGGCTGGCACATTATCGGTCGCTCTCCTTTATCTTTATTTGATCCATCGAAGGATGTAATGCCTTTGAACTTAGGACAAATGGTCAAATTTCAGCGTATTTCAAAAAAGGAATTTGATGGATTTACCTTTAATTAGAATAATTAATAGCGGAAATTTAAGTACGCTACAAGCTGTTTGCCGTTTTGGTTTTAGCGATTTTGGGATACCTAAGTCAGGGTTTCAGGATCGTATCAGTGCCCACTTGGCCAATTGGTTGGTCGGAAATAAGAGGTTTAATACGCTCATAGAGAGTTATGCAAATTATTTTGAGTTTGAGGTAATTAATGATTGTAGTATGGGCGTACAAGGGGCCTGTTCTGAAATCAGAATCAACGGTCAATCGGTATCCTTGGATCAAGCACACCATCTCAGGGTTAATGATCGTATTCAGCTATTCAATAACACCTATGGTGCCATTTTATACCTTGCTATGGCTGGTGGTTTTACCGTAACTGAAGTATTGGGGAGTACAGCTACAGATACCGCCAATGGGCTGGGTGGATTGAACGGATTACCATTAGCATCACAGGATATTCTGAAAGGATCAAAGTTCAATATGCCGAGGCAGGCGCGCAGCATTCCAGAAGGCCTTTCTTCTCGTGGATATTTTTCTAAAAATGTTACGGTACATGTGATTGCGGGACCAGAGGACTATTTATTTACCAAGGAGGTTATTGATAATTTTTATTCGCATGCTTTTTTGTTATCAGCGGAAATCAGTCGTGTCGGTTATCGCTTGACAGGGCATCCTATTTATGCGGATTCCTACAATATCCCTTCCAAAACAGTATTACCAGGAACGATTCAAATACCACCTTCGGGTGATCCTATTATTTTGATGGCCGATGGTCCTGTTACGGGAGGCTATCCAAGAATGGGAGTAGTAGCCAAGGTAGATCAACCTATTTTGGCTCAATTACGTTCGGGTGGTCGTGTGAGATTTCTTGCTTGCCTTCCTGAAGAGGCCCGACTTCGAGAGGCCAATCAACGTCAATGGATTGAGGAACTTTACCATAAAAAAACGGAAAGATAAAGTCCTTTCCGTTTCACTTATTTCTTAAAAGATTCAGAACTATTCCTTTTTGTTCTTGTCACTTCCAGCGATTGAATTTCTCATATCCGTATCTGCTTCAATATTTTGAAATTTATAATAATCCATGATACCAAGCTGACCCTTTTTAAAAGCCTCAGCAATAGCCATCGGGATGGCCGCCTCCGCTTCAATGACTTTGGCTCGGGCTTCTTGTGCTTTTGCAGTCATTTCTTGTTCCAAGGCAACCGCCATGGCCCGACGCTCTTCCGCTTTTGCCTCAGCCACCCTAAGGTCAGCCGCTGCCTGATCGGTTTGTAGCTTAGCCCCAATATTTGTGCCCACATCTACGTCTGCTATGTCAATTGATAGTATCTCGAATGCGGTCCCTGCATCTAAACCACGTCCCAAGACCAACTTTGAGATTTTGTCTGGATCTTGTAAAACTTCTTTGTGTGAAGCGGCAGAACCGACGGAGGTTACAATACCTTCACCCACACGTGCCAAAATAGTTTCTTCACCAGCACCTCCCACCAATTGCTGAATATTAGCTCGTATTGTAACCCTGGCTTTTGCCATGAGCTGAATGCCATCAGCTGCTACTGCTGCGACAGATGGAGTATTGATTACTTTCGGGTTGACAGATATCTGAACGGCTTCAAAGACATCACGCCCAGCCAAATCGATGGCTGTAGCTTGACGGAACGTAAGGTTAATATTCGCTTTTTCAGCCGAGATTAAAGCCTTGATGACCAAGGGAACATCTCCACCGGCTAAATAATGCGTTTCTAAATCTGAGGATCTCATTTGCCGTTTGATTTTAGAAACTTCATCCTCAAGTGTCAGTCCTGCTTTGGTAGCTGTAATCATTTGATTCACAATAATGGAAGGGGGTACTTTACGTATCCTCATGAAAATGAGCTCGAGGAGTCCCACACGGACACCGGAAAAAATGGCCGTAATCCATAAATTAATGGGGACAAAATAAAAAAATACAAGAACGCCTACAATGACGGCGATGACACTAATAATTAATCCTAAGCTACTTACCATATTTTAAATATTGAGTTGAACATAAACTTTACTGTGATCGATTTTTATGATTGTTATTTTCTCTCCACTGGATAAAAAATCTCCTTGAGTACGCACTTCAATTTCTTCATTTTCAAAAAGAGCTTTACCCACGGGTTTTAAGTCAGAAGTAGCCAGACCAACGTTCCCAACTTTCAAAGTTATACCAATTGATTCATTGACTGTGCTGGTCATGGTCTCTTTTAACGAGAACTTTTCCCAAGGTTGCACTTTTAAGCCATAAATAAAACTGGATACAACAGTGATCAAGGAAATCCCCAAGATGAAAAAACCAATGGGGGCTCCAAAATACTCAAACCCCAGATAAATCCCAAAACCTAAACAAATAGCCCCACCAATTCCCACAAAGGTGGTACCTGGAATAAATATGACTTCAAGGATAAGAAGCGATATTCCAAATACAAGTAATATTAAAATTATAATCCAATCCAAATTAATAAGCTTTTGCAAACAAGACTCTCTTGGTAGACGGATTACCGGTTACCATACACTTTCCCGATTCTTTATTACTCTCTAAAGGTATACAACGGATGGTAGCTTTTGTCTCTTCTTTGATTTTATTTTCTGTTTCTCGGGTGCCATCCCAGTGGGCATAAACAAACCCTCCTTTATTTTCGAGCAACGCCTTAAATTCAACATAAGTATCTGCTTGATGGGTATTTTGCTCTTTAAAATGTTGAGCCTTATTATAAATGTTAGACTGAATCTCTTTTAATAAAGAGATAATTTTATCTTCAATCCCATCCATAGGATAACTCTTTTTTTCTTTGGTATCTCTTCTGGCTATCTCCAACGTTCTACTATCTAAATCTTTTGGACCAATAGTGATTCGCAAGGGGACTCCTTTGAGCTCATATTCAGCAAATTTCCATCCAGGCTTATGAGTGTCTCGACGATCAAACTTAACGCTGATACCTTTCGAAATGAGTGAGTTACGAATTTTATCTGCTTTTTGGGCAATCTCTTCCAATTGCTCTTCTCCTTTGTAGATAGGGATGATCACGACTTGAATGGGAGCTAAATTTGGTGGAAGCACCAAACCATCATCATCACTGTGTGCCATAATGAGCGCGCCCATCAGTCGCGTACTTAACCCCCAAGAGGTCCCCCAAACCAAGTCTTCTTTGCCTTCCTTGTTCGTGAATTTAACATTAAAAGCCTTGGCGAAATTTTGACCTAAAAAATGAGAAGTACCTGCTTGTAGCGCTTTACCATCTTGCATCAAAGCTTCAATACAATAAGTATCCACGGCTCCTGCAAATCGTTCACTTTCAGATTTAACTCCCTTAATCACAGGTAAGGCCATATATTTTTCAGCAAAATCAGCATAAACATTCAGCATTTGTTTGGTTTCAGCGACGGCTTCTGCTTGGGTAGCATGTGCCGTATGTCCTTCTTGCCATAAAAACTCGGCGGTTCTTAAAAAGAGGCGGGTTCGCATTTCCCATCGGACGACGTTGGCCCATTGATTAATTAACAAAGGGAGATCCCGATAGGATTGAATCCAGTTTTTATACGTATTCCAAATGACTGTTTCAGAGGTGGGGCGAACGATTAATTCTTCTTCTAATTTGGCGTCTGGATCTACGACCAATCCTTTGCCATCTTCATCATTTTTTAATCTGTAGTGAGTGACTACCGCGCATTCTTTGGCAAACCCTTCGACATGATCTGCTTCCTTGCTGAGATATGATTTAGGGATAAAAAGTGGGAAATAAGCATTTTCATGTCCTGTATTTTTGAACATGATATCCAATTGTTGTTGCATTTTCTCCCAAATAGAAAAACCATAGGGTTTAATAATCATGCAACCTCTGACAGGTGAATTCTCAGCTAATTCTGCCTTTTTAACCAATTCATTGTACCATAATGAATAATCTTCTGCTCTGCTCGGTATTGCTTTGGCCATTTATTTTTGAGTTTGGTATAGTAATTGCAATGACATTATTGAAATCAAAATTTAAAAAGTTCAAATATAGCTTTTTGATGATTGAAACTTGGTTAGGATTGATTAAATTTAAAAAATTATAGCTATGAAAAAATATATAAAAAGTTCCGGAATATTTTTAGTTGTTTTCATCCTTTCAATTTTTAATACCATCCTCGCTCAGGAATACGATGACATGTATTTTACCAAGGCGGATAGAAAGCAAACAGATTATAACCTGAAAGCAAATCGCGGGGACGCTATGAGGGTTATGTCAGCTTTTGAGGATGATGATTTGGAGGAAGTTTATTTGGATAAAAACATAAATCCTGAATACATAGCAAAGTATCAAGTCCAATCAGATAAAAGGTCATCAAGACGAAATCAAGAGGTAGACTATTATCCTGAAACTACCTCTTCTAATATTTCAAGCACCAGTGGCTATTTCAATAACTATGTGCGTCAAGCTACCATCTATACCCCAGCTGCGTTTAACATTAATGTTGTTAGTTCTTATGGATTTTCGAGATTTAATAATCGATTTATGATCGGATATGATCCATTTGGTAATGTTTGGATGAGTGATTTTTACAGTCCTCACGCCTACGGTGTTTATGGGTACAATCTTTATGATCCCTTTGGCTATGGTTTTTCAAGACCTTTTTACTCATCTGGGTTCAATAATCCCTATAATTATTCAAATTTACGTGCCTTTAATAATTATTATTGTCCACCTGCTTACGGCTACAATAGCGGTTACAATTCGGTAGCTTTAGCGGAAGGTTATCAAGAAGTGCGCAGAGCCAAGGTGATTGGACCCAGAGGATCAGGAGGATCTCAAGTCGTGGTCAGGGGGGGTATTAATGAATCTAGATCCACAGATCTAAACAGAAGATTGAGTAGTACAAATATTCGCTCCACGTCATCAAGGGCAACAGATTTTGGAAATCAAAAATCTCAGAATGAATACCTTGATCGGTCCGTTAGCAGAGAAAGAACCAATGAATCCTATATGAGATCCAATGCGATTGAAACCCAAATCCGAAGCAATTCGGCACGTTATGCGACCAGTTTGAATCGCAGCACTGCGACCGTGAATAAGGAGCGGTCAACGGTTATTGTAAAGAACAGGGGAGTAGATACGCAAATGAATTCGGCTAGGCGTTATAGTACAACGAATATGCCTGAGCGCAGAAATGACTTTAACTTGCCTACCAGCGGTGAGACGCGAAATGGTTATCAAAAGACAGATTCACAGTACTCATCAGGCGCTGCCTCTTCAGGATTTAAAGCAAATTCAACAAGCACTTCCTCGATCTCTAGATCTTATGCGCCTTCGAACAACGGTTCTTCGCGTTCTTCTATAAGTTACAGCGCACCTAGTTCTTCGGGGAGTCGTTCCTCTGGACGTTCTTCAGGAAGTAGATCTTCGGGTACCAGTTCTTCAAGATCGAATAAAAAATAAATTTTAATTCTAGGCCTAATATGGATAGATTAATTTATTTCTTGGTTGGAATATTTATGTGCTCTTTTTTGAGTAGTCAGGCCCAGTTTGGCTATTACGAACAAGCCTTACAATTCAGTCAGAATTCTTTTGGGGGTACGGCAAGAATTCAGGGTATTGGTGGGGTTCAGGTAGCATTAGGTGGGGACTTGAGCCATGCCAGTTCTAATCCAGCAGGTTTGGGATTTTATAATCGAGGGGTATTTTCGATGACACCAGGATTAAATTTTCATAAAACCGAGTCTGATTATTTAAAGCAATCTAATCTTGATAAAAAAGTAAACTTTAACATCGCCCAACTGGGGTTGTCTTTTTATTTTGGAGATGGAGACATTGCTACTCAACCGATCAGAGGTAGTTCTTTTGCCATCACCGTAGATCGAGTCAATGATTTTTATAATGAGACCTTTTATCAAGGCGAAAATTATGATAATTCATATATCAATACTGTGGTAGAAAACCCATTTGATGACCCCACATTAACGTCGACTTTTTACGATCAGTTTTTAATCAATCCTCATCCAAATAATTACGAATTTTATTCAGACTTTGAAGAACTCGTTGGTTATGATACGATACCTAATTATCCAGGATACAGTAGCCCATTTGAATTCAGCAGACCCACTCAGAGTAATAGTATTGTGACCGAGGGCAGCCAATATGCCATTAATTTTGCTTATGGGGCTAATTATATGGATTGGCTTTATTTTGGGGCAAGTTTGTCTGTGAATTCACTTGATTATAAAAAAGTGGAAAATTATAATGAGTTTGATTATTTCTATTACGAACAAGATGGGACTTTAACATCTGAAGATGCGCTGGATAATATCAGCATACGAAATCAGTTATCTATAGTTGGAACGGGAGGGGGAGCTAATTTCGGAATCATTGTTAGGCCTTTGTCCCATCTGATATTGGGTTTGTCTTATGCGACACCCAGCTTCATGCGACTTGACGAAGAATTTTTCACTGATATAAGTACGAATTACTTTGATAACTATAACTATGTTTCGGTCACTTTTGATACCGAGGATATAGACGATGATCCTCAAACTAGATTTGTTGAGAATAACTCCGAATTGGCTGTTTTCGAAGAATTAGGTGACATTTTTGTCTCAACTTATACCTTGACTACTCCAGGAAAATTTAATATTGGACTCTCGTATTTTTTGGGAAAAAATGGATTTTTAACTGGAGAAATTGAATTTAAGAATTATAGCAACCTTTTCCTGAATGGAAAGGATTTTGACCTATCTGCAGATAATCAAGAAATTAAGGAACGCTATAAATCAGTGCTCAATTATCGGGTAGGGGCAGAATATAAAATAGATAGCTTTCAGTTGAGGGGGGGCTATGGATTTCAAGAGGATCCTTACACATCTTCAAATTATAACAGAAATACGGATCAATTCAGTATAGGATTTGGATATCGAGAGGCCGACTTTTTTATTGATTTTGCCCTTACGCACCAACGTATGAAAAGGTACGTTTCACCTTATACCATTGAAGTGAATCAACCGATTGCAAAGCTTTCTGACTATCAGACGACAGCTTTACTTACCTTTGGATTGAATTTTTAGATAGGATTGTATTTCTAACACTTGTTTGGCCTGATTTCCCGATTCACCAAAAATGATCTGTGCTTGGTTGTAGTATTGAATTCTTTCGACCCGCATTTGTGTAATGGTTTTTTCTAAATTTTTATTTTTTAGGAGTGGGCGGTCATGATTTATCGCTACTCTTTTTACAATAGTAGCCACAGGGATGTCAAGAAAAACGGTAAGACCTGCCGCATT
Organism: uncultured Flammeovirgaceae bacterium; assembly: GCA_913050055.1. Taxonomy (GTDB): domain Bacteria; phylum Bacteroidota; class Bacteroidia; order Cytophagales; family Cyclobacteriaceae; genus UBA4465. Next base: position 7,476 of record CAJXAT010000051.1, read on the forward strand.
CATTATGCTCATATTGTCATAAAAACACGGGGTACCTCCTCCACATGAGAGAATGTCAGTACTGGATTTTTTGAGTAACTCTTGAAGGGTATTTCTTTCTATTTCTCTGAAATATGCTTCCCCATGTATTTCAAAAAGAGCATCGATACTTTTGTTGTTCTTTGACTCAATCAGCTGATCTAAATCTACATGATTAAGATTAAGCGCGGAGGAAAGCGCTTTTCCAAAGGTGCTTTTACCGGATCCTGGCAGTCCAATTAAGAAAATAGGTTTCATCAGAGGAGATGCTGAATTTCCGAGACACTTGGCGTCGCATTATAATGCCATTTACCCACAACAACCCCATTTTTAAGTAGGACAATTCCTGGACTCGATCGAATAATGGTTTTGAGGACCGTGGCATCGGTAAAGAAAAAAGGGAATTGCCATTGAGCTTGCTTACTGAACTGTTGATAGTCGTCTTGCGAAGAAGAGGTAAGTACCCAAGTAGCAGCATTTTTGAGTTCGAGGCCAAGGGTCTTGATTTCTTCAGTTTTATTTGGATCTGTTTTTTCAATACTTTGTATGATGATCAATAACTTATTGCCTTTGAATAATTCACTGGTATATTCAATATCATCTTTCCAAACGGCTAAATCTGTAATCTTAGGTTGTACTTCGGGGTTAGTGATGACCATTTCTTTGAAGTTATAACTATTATCTGTTGGGTAATCTTTGAACCTAAACTCAGTACCTTCTTTTTCCATTACATACTCATAAACGAGTTCGGCAGAGGGCTCCATGAGGGCAGGGAGATCATTACCTATGGCATAGGAGCGAAAGTCAATAAAGGGTAGGTTTCTTATAGCTATTATGGCCGTGATGACTAAAAATCCACTAGCTCCATAAACTGCGATGCTACCTTTTTTAACATCAAATAAGGCCGTGTAGGAATTGCGATTGATGAAAATTAATGCAATGAAGAAACAGAGGATAATATCTTTGGCAAAAGATTCCCAAGGCGTTAATTTTATAGCATCTCCAAAGCATCCACAATCTGTCACTTTATTAAAGTAGGCTGAATAAAAAGTCAAAAAGGTAAAAAAGACAATCATTATAAGAAGGGCCCAAGCGGTTTCTTTGACTTTAAATCCCAACAAGAGGGCAAGACCTAGGGCTACCTCTAAGACGCTAAGGAATACGGATAGAAATAAAGAGGCTGGGATGAAATATTCAAAAAATGGAGCAAATTCATAGGCAAATACCTCGAAATATTCTTCTAACTTGATGGCGGTACCGACGGGATCATTCACTTTAATCAAGCCAGAAAAAATAAATAATCCCCCAACAAAATATCTTGAAAATTCTTTTAATACTTTCATTTTAATACGTACTTAATAGGTGTGAATTTATTTATTCATTTAATTTAATTAAGCAAAATACGGCATAATTAATCATATCTTGATAATTTGCTTTAATGCCTTCCGAAACCAGGGTTTGCCCTTGGTTATCCTCTATTTGTTTGACACGAAATAATTTCATGAGAATGATATCTGTAATCGATGAAATTCTCATATCTCGCCAAGCCTCATCATAATCATGATTTTTGTTTTGTAGCAAATCTTTTGTTTCTTGAACGGCTTGGTCATAAAGGGGTTCAAGTTGACCCCATGAGACTTCCAGCTCTTTAGTATCCTGTAGATCAATTTGAATCATGGCAATCAGACAATAATTGATGATCCCTACAAACTCCGAGTCAATGTCATCTTCAATTTTTTGATAGCCTTTCTCTTGAATTGAACGTATTCTTTGGGCTTTAATGAAGATTTGATCTGTTATGGAGGATAATCTCAAAATTCTCCAGGCCGTACCATAATCTTGGGTTTTCTTACCAAAGAGTTCTTTGCAGCTGGCAATTACTTCACTATAGTCCTTACTTGTATTTGTTTTCAAGTTGTTAAAGAATAAAATTTTAAATTTTACCAAAATTAGCCAATTTCGGAATATAAATTACAGGTATGAATTTTTCTAAGTCAATTAAGGTCTCTGGAAGACTCTTGTCTTTTGATCAACCACGTGTAATGGGGGTAATGAATGTCACCAAAGATTCGTTTTATGCAAAAAGTCGTGTGGTTAATGAGGATGATATTTTGAATCGTGCTGGTGAAATGTTGAAAGAAGGGGCAGATATCTTAGATGTTGGGGGCTTTAGCTCAAGGCCAGGAGCTACGGAGGTACCCATAAAAGATGAAATAGGTGTCACGTCCCATGCGATTGAGTTGATTAAGTCGCATTTCCCTGATGCATTAATCTCTATTGATACCTTTAGAAGTGAGGTTGCAGAGGCCGCTATGATAGCCGGAGCGCAGATTGTAAATGATATTTCAGGGGGAACGTTAGACCCTAAAATGGTTGATTTCATCACGGCTAATCAGGTACCTTACATTGCCATGCACATGCGAGGGAACCCAAAAAATATGCAGAAAATGGCCACTTATACACACATTATCTCAGAAATCTTATTTTACTTTTCCCAATTAATTGAGCGTTTAAAAGATAAAGGACATTCTGATTTAATTATAGATCCCGGCTTTGGCTTCGCGAAAACTACGGAGCAAAATTTTGAAATTCTTAGTAACCTAGAGCTCTTTAAAAATTTAGAAAGTATTATATTAGTGGGACTATCTAGAAAATCGATGATATATAAAACACTCAAGACAGACGCTTCAGAAGCGTTGAACGGAACAACAGTTTTAAATACCTTAGCATTGACAAAAGGGGCAGATATTTTGAGAGTTCATGATGTCCGTCCGGCAGTAGAAGCCATAAAATTGACTATAAAAACATTAACCTAACTGGATTTATGACCATTGGATTTTTAGAAATTTCATTTGTAGACCTATTGGATATTCTTTTGGTGTCTTTTATGATATTTCAGGTTTATAAGTTGATGAAGGGGAGTATTGCCGTCAAGATTTTCGTTGGATTTTTGTTTTTATATTTAATTTATCTCTTGGTTAAAGCCATGAATATGGACCTCATATCAACTATTTTAGGTCAATTTATGGGTGTGGGAGTACTTGCTGCTGTCATTTTATTTCAACAAGAGATACGAAAGTTTTTACTTTTATTGGGGAAGACGACGGTTATCAATGACATTAATCTTTTTCGCCAAGTATTTTCTTCTTGGACGCAAAAGGAAATAGGGAAAACAGACATGACACCTGTGATTGAGGCCATCAAACTACTGGCGGCTTCTAATACTGGTGCTTTGATGGTCATCTCAAGAAATTCTCCCTTGAGGTTTTATTCAGACAGTGGGGATCTTATGAATTCTTTGATCTCTAAAAGGTTGATCATGGCAATCTTCAATAAACTGAGTCCTATGCATGATGGAGCAGTTATCATTTACTCTGATAAAATTATTGCTGCAAGATGTATTTTGCCTGTTTCAGAGCGGGATGATGTCCCAGCAAATTTTGGTCTGCGTCATCGCGCCGCCGTTGGAATGTCGGAAGCTACGGAGAGTTTGATATTGATTGTTTCAGAAGAGACGGGCCAAATATCCATAGCACAAAATGGAACACTTTTTGAAAATTTATCGATCAAAGCTTTGCGTCAATCAGTCAAAGAATATTTTTCGGATACAGATCCAATTTTAAAAGCTGAAAATTCGGTAGTTGAGGAGGAAGTTTAGGTCCTCAGATAACTTTAAGAGTTTCACCAATTTTGATAAATGCATCAATGGCGGTATCTAGGTTTTCTTGCGAGTGCATAGCAGACAGTTGTACCCTGATGCGTGCCTGATTTTTTGGGACTACAGGAAAATAAAATCCTGTGACATAAATGCCTACTTCTAGTAATTCAGAAGCCATTGTTTGAGAGAGTTGAGCATCGCATAGCATAATGGGCACGATAGGGTGTGTACCCAGTTTTATATCAAACCCCGCAGCGGTCATTTTTGATCTAAAATAGGCCGTATTTTTGGCCAGTTGATCCCTTAATGTGGTAGATTCGGAAAGTAATGAAATGACGGCAAGGGAGGCGCCAACAATAGAGGGAGCTAAGGTATTGGAGAAAAGGTAAGGTCTAGATCGCTGCCTTAATAACTCAATAATTTCTTTTTTACCCGAAGTAAATCCACCGGAAGCTCCACCTAATGCTTTACCTAAGGTTCCTGTGATGATATCAACTTTGTCCATAACGGCACAATGTTCATGAACGCCTCTACCTGTTTTGCCTATAAAACCTGTAGCATGGCAGTCATCCGTCATCACCAATGCATTGTATTTTTCAGCAAGACTACATATTTTATCAAGTTGGGCGATCGTTCCATCCATAGAGAATACACCATCAGTTACTATCATCTTGATTTTTGAAGGAGCGGCTTCTATCAACTTAGATTCAAGATCATCCATGTTGTTATGGCGGTAGCGATACCTTTCTGCCTTACAAAGTCGGATGCCGTCGATTAGGGACGCATGATTCAATTCATCTGAAATGATGGCATCTTCAGGGCCCAATAAGGGCTCGAAAAGACCTCCATTAGCATCGAAAGCAGCCGCATAAAGTATGGTATCTTCCATGCCCAAGAAGGTAGATATTTTAGTTTCTAACTCTTTATGGATGTCTTGGGTGCCGCAAATAAATCGAACAGAGGACAGACCAAATCCATGGGTATCAATGGTTTGCTTGGCAGCAGATAAAATGTCGGGATGTGAGGAGAGACCTAAATAATTGTTTGCACAGAAATTAATAACTTTCCGACCATCTTCAAGACGAATAAGCGTACTTTGCGGAGAGGTAATAATGCGCTCTTTTTTATACAGGCCGGCATCTGTGATTTCTTGAATTTCTTTCTCTAATTTTAATTTCAAGGGGGTATACATCTTTCAGGGGTTAATTGAAGTCATCAGTAAAACAAGGTATTATTTGATAATTTCTGGATTTTCGTATAAAAACTTCCTCCTCAATTTATTTAATAGAAAAAGCTTTTGAGAGGTAAAACTAGATTGATGGAGGTAGGTAAAAGCCCTTTCAAACTCTTGATAAAGGGGGTTGTCCCCTCTCTCAAATGCAGAAGGATCTATTTTTTTAGAGATTAGATAAAGATGGAAATCACTCATTATTTCAAAGTTAATTCTTAAACGTTTATTAATAATGGTAATTTCTTAACCTATTTTTGACTCAATTCTAAATAGTGAATATTACACCCGATGAAAAAAATATTAGTAATTGGATCAAATGGACAACTCGGCATAGAACTGCTCACGGCTTTGAGAAATAAATTTGGGTCAAAAAATGTGATCTCTTCAGATATAAAAGCCCCGTCACATGCAGATACCTACTTTGAAAAGTTAGATGCTCGAGATGCCATAAGCTTAAAATCTATTGTAGAAAAGCAAGAGATTAATCATGTTTATCATTTAGCTGCCATTTTATCTGCCAATGGAGAGCTCAATCCTATTACATCTTGGGAGGTAAACATGAAAACCTTACTTAATGTGCTTGAGCTCGGGAGGAAAGGAGTTATTGAGCGTATTTTTTGGCCCAGCTCTATTGCGGTTTTTGGTAGGGATGCTCCCAAAGATCATACCGATCAACATGCATTAACAAACCCCTCAACGGTCTATGGAATCAGTAAATTAGCAGGTGAAAAATGGTGTCAATATTATTTTGAAAAATTTGGTGTGGATGTAAGGAGCATTAGATATCCGGGTCTAATCAGTCATAAAGTAGAGCCTGGAGGTGGAACGACAGATTATGCCATTGATATTTTCTTTAAAGCGATCTCAGGAATACCTTATGATTGTTTTTTAAATGCTGATGCCTCTTTGCCCATGATGTACATCGATGATGCGGTAAGAGGGACTTTAATGCTGATGGAGGCAACTTCTCAAAAGCTGAGTATTAGAACCAGTTACAATTTAAATGCAACCTCTTTTTCTCCAGCAGAATTGATCGCTGAAATAAAAAAGCATATCAGTGGTTTAAAAGTGCAATACAAACCCGATTACCGGCAGTTGATCGCTGAAACCTGGCCAAGAAGTATTGACGACCAACCTGCCCGCTCAGATTGGGGGTGGAAAGAAGCCTATACTTTGGCTCAAATAACTGCTGAGATGATTTCAGCTCTGCGTATGAAAAAATAGTTTTCATACATAAATAGATTGTTTAATTTTGGTTGATCGAATCTCATTTAAAAATAGATTGGATAAAAAATTTACATCAAAATGTCATATAAAAATCTTGAAACCACGCTTTTAGAGGGAATTATTACTATCGAGATAAGTAGAGAAGCAAAATTAAATGCTTTAAATGGAGCGACATTGGACGAAATAAAGGACGTAATAGGTACGCTATCCCAAAATTCTGAAGTGAAAGCAGCGATTATTACTGGAGCAGGAACCAAAGCGTTTGTGGCTGGGGCAGATATATCAGAGTTTCAAAAATTAAATGAATCGGATGCGCATAAGTTTTCAGCACATGGACAGGCTATTTTTTCATTAATTGAAAATTGTCACAAACCTATCATAGCCGTAGTCAATGGATTTGCATTGGGCGGTGGCTGTGAGCTGGCGATGGCATGTCATATTAGAGTGGCCTCAGAGGAGGCGAAGTTTGGCCAGCCGGAAGTAAATTTGGGAATTATCCCCGGCTATGGAGGAACTCAAAGGTTGACTCAATTAGTTGGCAAAGGCCGATCCCTTGAGCTGATGATGACAGGTGATATAATAGATGCTCATCAAGCATTTCAAATGGGCTTGGTTAATTATGTGGCTAAAGATAATTTGGAAGCATTGGTCAAAGCGCGCACTTTGTTACAGAGAATAATGGCCAAGGCACCTCTGGCTATTGGAGGAGTTATTGCTTGTGCCAATGCTGTATTTAATCAAAATGCAGATGGTTACCAGATGGAGGCTGCTGCGTTTGCGAACGCTTGTAAAACCGAAGATTTTAAGGAAGGGTCTAGTGCTTTTATTGAAAAAAGAAAGCCAAATTTCAGAGGTATTTAATTTTTGAAACAGTTAAAAAGACTTGTTGGAGATACGGCCATTTATGGTGTAAGTAGCATAATAGGGCGATTATTGAATTGGCTTTTAGTGCCTCTTTATGTCAATTACTTTAAGCCAAGCGAGTATGCGATTGTTGTTGAATTATTTGCTTTTATTGCGCTATTTAATATCATTTATACGTTAGGATTTGAAACCACTTATTTCAGGTTTTCGAGTCATCAAAAACAAACAGATCAAAATTATTTTGATTTAGCGATCGTTATGATTTTTCTGAATTGTCTTTTTTTGGGTTCCATTTTGATTTTTTTTGCTGAGGATCTTGCCTTATTATTACAATATGAGGATAAAAGTTACCTCATTGTGTGGTGCGTGCTGATTCTATCCTTAGACGCAATGGCTGCTATACCCTTCGCAAGACTCAGGATTTTAAGAGAAGGCAAAAAGTTTGCAGCCATTAAGTTATTGAATATTGGCCTAAACATCGGTCTGAACTTATTCTTTATAGTTTATTTACCGGTGCAGATCACTCAGAATCCTCATTCCCTTTTAGCAGGAATTTACTTTCCAGAGTTGGGTGCAGGACATATTTTCTTATCTAATTTAATGGCGAATTCAATTTATCTGCTGCTTTTTTCTGGCGCATTTTTGAGACTAAAATTCACTTTTTCAGTGAAAATGTTGAAGCCATTTTTGGCTTATTCTGCTCCATTAGTGGTTTTACAATTAGCAGGAGTCATCAACGAGATGTTCTCAAGGCAATCTTTAAAATATTTGTTGCCAAAAGGATTTTATCCTGACTTGACTAATGCAGCTGCCTTAGGCGTTTTTGGTGCGTGCTTTAAGCTGTCTATTTTTATGGCCTTGGCCGTGCAGGCTTATAAATTTGCTTTTGAACCTTTTTTTTTTAAACATGCTCATGAAACCAACTCTAAGCAACTCTATGCAAGTGCCATGAATGGGTTCATTATTTTCGGTGGGCTAAGTTGGATGGTTATTTCTCTAATGTTACCTGAAATTGCTCAGTTGGTATTTGGAGCCCATAGTCCTTATTTGGACGGGTTAATCGTTGTTCCGGTATTGCTGGGTTCAGGCCTTTTAATGGGGATATTTTTTAATCTTTCCGTTTGGTACAAACTGACAGATAATACTAGAATAGGGGCTATAATTAGTGTGTCAGGAGCGATCATTACTGTCATTCTGAATGTTTTATTGATTCCCATATTAGGTTTTATGGGTAGTGCTTGGGCGTCACTAATTTCTTGGTTCTTCATGACTTTACTGAGTTATTTCACAGGGAAACGCTATTTCCCCATCAAATACCAATTATTCAAAGGATGTTTTTATTTCATTTATGCGGTATTAGTAACGGCTATGATTGTAAATTTGGAACTTTCATTGTTGAGTAGATATGGCTTGGGATTGGCTTTGATAGGCTTTTATTTGGGTCTTGTTTATTGGATAGAAATAAAGTCTAGTAATAAAGAAATTGAATATCATTAAGTTTGTCGCTGATTTGGTTTTACCTACATGTTACGCCAACGTAGTCTCGGGTTAGAACAAAATTTATCCTATTTGTAGAACATGAGATTTACAATTTTTGTTTGCTTGTTGACTTGTCTTTTATGTTCCCTATCGGCACAGCGGAAAAAGAAGAATAATGCTCCAGAAAATACCGTATCTAAAGGGTTGGCTTTGCGTACTGAAACCCTAATTATTGAGGGGAGTAGGCTCCTTATTTTAGGTGATTATCCAGCAGCAAGGACTACTTTTGAGCAAGCCAATGAACTGGAGCCAAATAACTCTGTAGTGTACTTCAAATTGGCTGAGCTTGATATGATTTTTAACGCATCGGAATCGGCCCTGATTCATATAAATCGAGCTATTGCCTTAGATGCTGAGAACAAATTTTATCTCATATTTAAAGGCGATATACTTAGTTCCCTGAATAGATATGCAGAATTGGTGGAAGTTTACACAAAACTTATTGATCTGCCGGGAAATCAACAATACTATTTTGACCTTGGTGCGCTCTACCAATTTCAAAAGAAATGGAATGAGGCACTTGAAGCTTATGAAAAAGGGCAACAATTATTTGGGATCTCTGAGAATATCATGCGTGAACGGCAAAAAATATACCTCCAAAAAAACGACATGGATGCGTTGGAAAAAGACTGGGAGCGATTAATTGCTCAGGCACCTGATGAGACTAGATATGTACTTGAGCTGTGCTCCATATTGATCATGAATAAAGTCTATGATCAGGCCATGATCAGATTATTAGCATTGGATGATCCCAATGCCAAATTGTTGATTTCTCAAATTGCCCTTCAGCAAAAAGACTATGATAAAGCCTTGATTTTTTTAAAGGGAGGGTTTTTTTCTCAAGAGGCACCGCTGTTGGCAAAAATTCAATTATTGGATGCATTGATTGAAAAAACTTCATTTACGCCATCATTGAAGGTGTTACTTGAACAATTGCTAGAAATTTATCCAGCACAATTTGAGGCGCTTGCTTTTGTAGGAGATGTCTACTTAAAACTCGGTGAAGCGACTGAGGGGCTTTTAAATTATAGAAAGGCCATCGCAATTGAGGGTGCAGATTATAAAGTTTGGCAGCAGGTAATCTCTATGGAATTACACAATCTTGAATATGATAGTGTGATACTACATTGTGATCAAGCGTTGGAGCGCTACCCTAATCAAGCATTATTGTATTTTTACAATGGCGTAGCTCTTTATTCTAAAAAAGAGTTTGAACCGGCTATACGTTTTTTAAGTTATGGAAGAAAATATGTTGAAGATCCTAATTTACTTGGATTTTTTTATGCACAACTCGGTGATGCGCACAATGCCTTAGAGCAGCACACTCAATCCGATGAGGCCTATGAAAAAGCGCTTGAACTCAATCCAAATAACGAACATGTGTTGAATAATTACAGCTATTTTCTTTGCTTGCGTAATCAGGAACTGTCGAAAGCACAAGAGATGGCTAAAAAGTTGATCCAGAAGTATCCTGAAAACGCCACTTATTTAGATACTTATGGTTGGGTGCTTTACACAATGAAGCAATATGAAGAAGCTGAAATTTACTTAAAAAAAGCTGCTTTGGTAGATGAAAATGGAACTGTCATAGAACATTATGGCGATGTGCTTTTTGAGCTCGGTAAATTTAAGGAAGCTTTGACTCAGTGGATAAGAGCTAATGAACTTGGAGGAACCACTGATTCAATAGGGTTAAAAATTGCAAATAGTGAGATCCATGATTAGATATATTAGTATCGTATTGATCCTTGGGGTATTTACGAGTTGTAATAAAAAATTGATTCATTCGAAACAAGAGAATATAGAGATCAATACATTTAAATTTGACTATTTTTCAGCTAAGGTCAAATTAAATTATACCAGTGGGGACCAAAAACTATCTGCGGTTGCTAATCTTAGGATTAAGTATGATAGCTTAATTTGGATTTCGATTTCACCAGGCTTGGGCATTGAACTATTTAGGCTAAAATTAACTACCGATTCAGTTTTTTTACTTGATCGGATGGCGCATAAATACATGAAGTCTAGCTATAGTGAGTTCAATAATTTTTATGGGATTAACTTGAATTTTAAATGGATTCATTCCATTATGCTGGGTAACCCATTGTCATCAAATAAAAAATTGGTGACAAATAAAGAAAATGGAAGAGTCCTTTATGAGCAAAATGATGGACCACTTTTTATTAGAACTTTTA